>CAIWEX010000962.1 GCA_903911795.1 uncultured Schlesneria sp. | reverse complement strand
TGTCGAACAGGGAGTTTGCAGATAGCACCGCAATATCCCGATTAACGACACAGGCCCCTGATAAACAGGCGATTCACCGATGCGGCCCGATGCCGAACGTCGGGGATCGTAATTCAGTGACCAGACTGGCAAGTCGTCTTGTGAAATGATCTTGCGAAATCCATCCGCACAAATCCTCAGGCCGGAATCAACGGGGACTGCCGCAGCATCCCGAATCAATTGTCCTAATCTCTCACACGACGCCGTGGCCCTGATGGTGTTTACATCGCCAGTAAAATCGACAATCGTCAGATCTCGCATCACGAACGGTCGATTTGCCAGAGGAGCTTCGCCCGGCCTGACTCCTGTCAACTTCGCGGTGATCACATACAGAGCCAGTAGAATCAGTTCCCCTTTATCAACGTTGCTGTCCGCCTCCAGCGTGACAACGATCTGTGAATGAGATTGCAGCGGACTGTCGTTCAGGGAATGTTCGGTATGCTCAACCGACCAGCGTCGAGCGGGGTAGGGGGCTGCGATTGCGACTTCCAGATCGACGATTACGTACTGCAGAGTCCGCCCATCCTCGGTTGCGGTAAAATCAATCTTCTCTCGCCGCATTCCCGGCTGCAAAGGCGGAATCACAAGCGATCTGAACCAGTGCGGACTGAATTGTGAAGTCGCCAGTTCCAGGGTCCCTCGGTAAACCCGAGTGACTCGCAGGTTGACATCCAGGCTGTCGCTGCATGACCACCGATGTGACAGAACGCCACTGGTGTTGCTCACCGCCCCATCGTCGTCATCACACTGAACAATGTGAACTTCAAACGTCGCATCCACTTTGAAGATGTTGTCTGCCGAAACATGGACAACATCGAATTGAATGCATCGAGGCCCGTCACTGACATCGAATCCGGAACGCCCGCTATCGGCAAGTTCATCAGGGTTGGCCACGTTCAGCGGTTGAACATCGAACAAACGTTCCCCTGAACTAACGTCAGCCTCGCATCCCAGGGCGATGACAAATCGCTGACGAGGCATCAATCGCCAGCGAACATGTTGGTGCACCAGCGGGACGTTCGGCTCCGTCTGAGGTTCCCCAGCAATTCCCTGATGCTGGCATGCTGTCGGCCAACCATGCAGATACCCCGTCACCTGCACGAGAAATCGCCAGCACTTCAGATCAGTGCCGCTGGGGTCCATGACCGGTCGCTGTTCAATTCGCCGAGTCAGGCACCGATAGATTGTCACGTCACCGTACTGAACGATCGTCTGCCCAGACATGTGTATCTCTTTCTGTCGATCAATCTGTGCTATCGAATACGTGGCAACATCCGGCGCGGCCGAGAATTCATTCTGGCGGCTCGCTTCTTTTCGAAATCATTCGGAGTCGGATCATCAGAACGAGAACTTTGCTCGTTATCCGGAGGCGGTACGATGACATGAGACCCAGGGCGTGATCGATCTGGTGTCACGCTCGTCGAGGCCACAGTCTTGCCTGGCGTCGACCCATCGCCAGAAAAATCACTTGGTGATAAGGTTTGCGAACTTTGCGAACCGGTATTAGCGGCAATACATGACGCGACATGTGTGGTTGCATCAATTGCAGCTGCCGTTCGATTCAATCGTTCGCGGAACGAAACATGGCGCGATGTAGCGGCAGAGGGTCGTCGTTCAGTACTCCTCTCGGACTGCGGTTCTATCACTCGCCCTGCGTTGGATTGTGACGATTCAGGTGTCGTGACCCGTCCCGCAACGAGCAGTATTGAATCTGCACCCAAATTCGATGACACGACGGAAAACTTCGGACTCCACGTGCTCCCAATGGGAAAGGGGTTCACGACTCGTTCGGTCAACGAACGCCCTATTTGAGATTTGTGAGTTACCAAGTTGTTCAGTCGCGGCATGTGACGCGAATTGCGACGCATGAATGGCAGAGTACTGCGTTCCGCGGGATCGTCCTTGTGCGCGACCCCACGTGCAGACTTGGCGTCCAGGCGAAGCGTTTTTATGAAACTCCCGGTGCAATCCATCTGTATTGACCGCTTGATCCCTCTCACTGTGGCGTGCTGGAATTCACTTCCGCCGTTGGCGTTCGCAACAAACTCGGGGACTCGCTTGACTAACGCACGAATGGCTGATGTCTGCCACTGTTTTCCGGCAAAAGGAGATCGACTGCTGTAATGGTGTTCGCAGGGCAATGCTAACTTCAGTCGGGCGTTGCCGCGTGAACCACAGAACGGCCGAAACGACTTGAATACGGCCCTTGGTTCACCGTTTCCAAGGTCTCCCCGAAACAGCCAGCCAAGAGATCTCCAGTTGCCCACCAATCTTCCCACATCAGCGAATGCTAAATGGCAACCTTGGACATCTATGGATTGAGAATCGCGAAGGGTTCGGTTCGCTTGAGGCTTTGATAAAGTGTTAACAGGGCTTGTGGGGTTCGGCAATGGAGACCCCGTATACGGAACTTGATCATACGGCGATCTCGACCGCGGCACTTTCCGCAGTCGAGACACGCTGTTCCACAATCGATGTGAGAAGGATGTGATCATGAACCGTACCGCCTCAATTCAGATTCCAATCGCCAATAGTCGAGGTTGCCCTGAGCATCAGTTTCGGAAAGGGCTCGACAAACAGCCGCGTTCACCCGCCGGATGTCGGCGCCTCCGGCGATCCAGGCGGCTCGCAAGACGGCCCGGCCGCTGTTGAGCCAGAGTCCGAGGCGGGCTTCGTGGGTGATCCGTCCGCAGAGCGTGTTTCCGTGGAGTCCGGCAAGGTCCGAAAGAGGCTGCCATTTTTTTTTACATCCCCCAGGTATTGACGAAACCCTGTCAGCAGATCCAGGCATTCACGTTCGGTCAGGCCGCCTGATTCGACTGCGGGAATCCTGAACACTGTCCGGACGGCTCCTCCAATCATGCGAAATGCCTCCAACTGGATCGTCGCTTGCCCCGTCATCAACATTTTGGGAGTCTCATCCCAGTCAAACTCAGGATGCGAAAAAAGGTCGCGAGCCGCTTGCAACGGGTCCGTCGCCCGCCAGCGATGACCGTCAAAAAACACGAACAGGCCACGAGGGTCCTGGCCAAGTCGTGTCAGCAGCCATAGCCAGAATCGTGTCCACATGGGCTTTTCCTTTGTGCTGACGTGTGACGATGATCTGTCGACAATGTTTGGATGAAACTGTGCTTTGCCTGTGCCATTGCTTCGGAGTCTTTGGAGAAGCAATGGCAATCGCAGAGGGTGGCACTCAACGCGGGAAACGATATTTCTAGCTGAATTCGTGAGAATTCAGGAGTTCTCAACCATCTCCGAACTCTCACGAGTTCGGCTACAGGTGTTTCTTCTGCTCAAAATATCGTTACTCACATTGAGTGCCACCCAACGTGGGTAACGATATTAGGCGGCCGATGCCTGATAGTCGTGGTTCGCTCCGCGAACCAACGCCGCATTTTCTTCTGGCAACTCAAATATTCGCCTCGTCACCAGAAGTCTTGTCAACCAAGAAGCGTTGGTTCGCGGAGCGAACCACGACTATCTCAGCCTCACGAATTCAGGGGTTTTCAACGCATCTCCGAACTCTCACGTCGCCGTTGTATTCCAGAGCGTACCACCCGGTACGACATTCGCCGTAAATGCAATGCGGGCTCGTGATGCCTGACTGCCGACAGGACTGATTTCGATCGGATCCAAGATCACCGTCGCCAGATAATTGCGGACAAAGTTGGGAGCCTTCAGCAGCAATCGAAAAGATGCGGTCGCGCACCCCAGCAGCATGCCGACTCCGACACTTCCGCTGGAGGTATTCGGGTTGTAACGCGGATCGAGTTTCGCCAGCACCGCGTCCTGAAACTTACTCAGTTCCATCAGAATCCGGTGGCGATGCCCGAACAACTGGTAATCAGCAGGGGGGCCCTGATCTCCACCGTTCTCGTCCGAGTGAATCGGAGTGTGATACGCGATCTCTTCGATCGTGATTCCATTGAGCGACCAACCCAGGAACTCCAGAGCTCGGGCGGTTCCTGTGTCGACCCAGACTTCGCATGGTCCTGCCACCACGGCACAAATGTTCGGAGCCGTCATTGTTCACCTCGATCTATTGAAGAAGATGCGATGACACGCATCGCACAGGAAATGTGACAGTGGCCGCTGTGGCCGAGACCGTTCGAATCACGACGTGCCTCGCCGCATCAGGTCTCGGGATAGTAATTTCGAGTTCGCTTGCGAATGGTTTGCGGAGCATGAACCGGAATCAGTTCCGGGCGCACCAGTTCAATTGTCGATGCGGTCGCCGACGATTGGTTTTCCAACAACAACAGGTCTTCACCCTGGCGAAGCGAGTCCAGAGTTGCGTTGACTTCCTTGAGCAACGCGGCGTCACGGTCCTGATCGAACCGTCCACGCCGTCGCTTCAGATAGATCAAAGCCAGATCGCACACCAGTCGCCTGATGAACGCCGCTGCCGTTTCCGACAGCGACGCCATCTGCGCCGGGGTGTAGCGATTGCCAACAAACACCGCCGCGTCGACCGCAGCACTCGCGTCCTCCAGGACAGCGAACAAGACGGTGTTCGCGGGTAGGGAACCAGCGGGCTCCTGAGTCCCGTCATCCCTGACGAGGTCGCCGATCAGGCGTACGTCATAGCGTTTCAGGAATTCGTCACCGGTTGCGTAGGGCATGGGAAGACCTGTTGTGAAAAGTGGTCAGTTTCAAACAAGAACCGATCAGCAGACGTTTTGCAGCAGGAAACCCGTGATTGGAGCCGACCTATTCACGTCGAAGTTGTCAGTCACGGCGACGTTCGTCAGCCGATCCCAACGCACTTCATCCGTTTCCACGGTCAGATCGTCATCGCGATAGATATGGATCGAGCACGTCGAGAAGGACCGGCCCCCTTCCACCCCTTCCAGGGCTTCCGGTTTATGGCAGACGACAATTGTTCCCACCGGCAACACGTACTGAGCCGATTGCGCCAACAGTCCCTTCTGGCTGGTCACCTTCACCGTCTTTTCGATGATCACTTCCGTGTTGTACAGCCGCTGCGGAAGCCCGTAGCTTTCCTTGGGAAACTCTTCATCGGCACGCAGGTACTTCAGGCCGCCGATGTTCTGCTTCAGCAGTTCAACAATCTCCTGACTGACCGCAATCTGTTCCGCGGTGTCGGGAGACATCACCATCACCAGGTCGTCGGAGTTCACGGCGGCTCGCGTTGCCAGCGTGATCGTGTTCTTGATGTGATTCAACGTCCTGCGGATGGCGAGGCGAGCCGATGTCGACGCCGCCCAGTTTCCGGTGACGCCGGGAATCACCCCCGCGACGCTCAGGTCCGCCACATGGTCCGTCGAATATTCGGATGCGGTCGTCATGCGGGAGACGATCGCATTTGTCCGGACCGTCATCGCCTGCTGAGCGAGCATCCGGCAGCGACGATCGAGTTCGTCCCAGGCCGCCTGCTCGGAAGCCATTTTCCCCAGCGTGCTGGTATAGCTTCGCCGCTCACAACGATACGACTTCTCTTCGAAGTACTCATCACTGTCCTGTGTATTCGGGCGCGGTGTGCCGTCGGCCCACAGGAACTTTGCCGCGTCGTTATCCGTCAGACGGGCTCGCTCATCCAGTCCCATCTGGTACCAGAGCCCGACGGTCTGCTGGACTGGAACTGGCTGACAATACCGCAGACAGGCGAAATCGTTGATGTTGCGCGAGAAATCCACGAACAGATTACCGCTGGATCTCGCATTCGGAATGAAGGTGTTGTAGGCACCTGGCAAGACTTTGGGCATGAGGCATCTCCATACTGAAATTGAAGAAGTGGAATTCACCGAAGGAGCAATCAACGACGGATCACGGGGTCAGGCCGCAGACAACATCAACAGGGCAGAGGGCACCGACTGTTCCTGCGGTCTGGGCACGTGCTCCGTAGTACTTGCCCGTCGTCGCCACGATCCCTTTGCCGTTGGCATCGGACATCAACAGATCCCCCGGATGCCATGCGGCATTGCAGAGCAGATCCACCCCCACAGTGCCGGGAGGATGGATACCAATCACCTCGCCCTGCAATGCCGCTTCGTCAACCTGCGCCTGAGTGAAACCTGGATCGGGATGTCTTCGACTGGCGTTGGTGGAGATCCCCAGTGGCAACCTGGTCCCATCGATCGCTTGAATTGCAGCGTTGGGATGAGTCGCATCGGCGATAACAAAACGGCTGGTATTGATCGTCCCCGCCGCATAAGCATTCTGCAAAGTGCTCACGAGTTTTTCCTTCAAAAAAGTAAACCTGAAATGGCGAACTCAGTTCGACAAACCATGCTCGCGGCAGATTGCATCGAACTCGGCCGCGAAGGTCGTCGAACCTCGTTTCGCCGCGTTCTTGCGAGAGGCGATGGCTGCAGCCTCTCGCGAGTACCGTTCAATCTGCTCGACGTTTGCCCGAGTCATCGAACCACTTCCATAGCGATCGACGCTGACCGACGGGTCTGAGAACAGTTCCACATTCGTCACGTCATCTCGACGTGCATACTTAGTGATTGTCACCGTACAGTGGCGGTCGAATTGCTTGTCGGACATATCACGACAGGTTTCGACCTCGTCACGCGGGTCGAATGCGAACTCGTGTGACAATTCGGTCAATCGTGAATAGCGCATCGCTTCGCGACGTTCGCGAGTGATCTGGTCGCTCAATTCCTGAAGTCGTGCCTGCTGGCGGGCGACAACCGAATGCAAATCCGATGAGTGTGAATAACGATGAACTCGGGATGTCCCGCGTTTGAATCCTGCCTGGTACGCACGTCGGCAGTCCTCGGACATGGCCGAATACCGCAAGCGGGCCTCGTCAGCGAGATCGTCGGGATCATCCAGATCTTCGTCGTCGGGTTCGTCCCCGTCGAAAGGCACGTCCGAATCGAAACTGACGTCGTCCGATTCATCGAGATCATCAAACTCATCGTCTGACTGATCCTGGTCATTGTTCAATTGAGACTGCACCGTATGCACGATCGACGGAAGCAGAGCGGAAACGGTCTTCAGTACCGTCGCCTCCAGAATCCGCGGATCGATGCCGCTGGTCGCGGGTAGCCCCAACGTCGGATCGGAAACAGGCAAAGGCATAGCAAACTCTCCTGCGGTGTGATGCGTGCCGGACACACCGTCCGACACTGGAAATGGAAATGAATCAGAGCGTTCCGCAACGCGCGGGGCCGCGGTGTCAAACGTCATCGCGGAATAAGGCATGACTGTTTGGCCGTCGCCGGCACGACTGTAAGAATTCATGCCGCAGTCAAGTCGCGGAGTTTCCGCACCCAATGCCGCGATCGGGTCCATTGTGCGACGTTCAATCGGTTCACCAACCCAGACTTCAGGACTACGCCGCTGCCGCTTTTCATACTGAGGCAGATCCGCGCGATGGACCCATTCTTCGGCATAGATCGCCCAGCGCGGATTCACATCACCGAGCTGCCCCAGATAGAACGGGCCGACGTAGCCCAGAACTTCAGGCATCGGACGTCCCTGGGCCAGCTCTGCC
>CAIWEX010000961.1 GCA_903911795.1 uncultured Schlesneria sp. | reverse complement strand
GTCTGCTGAATGAGCTGCTTATCGAGTTCCGGCTCGCTGATCGACTTCATTGTCAATGTTTTGAATTTGATAATTGCGATGCCTTCAGCGATTCCGGTCAATTCAAAAATGCGACGCAGCGGGATCGGCTCCTTCAATCCTTCGTTGACAGCATCGACGGTGAATTCTTCCCGCCATTTGTCACCAACTGCCACCGGGGTCGAAGGAAGGATGGGAAGGTACGGGAAGCGAGTTTCCAGCTTCAGAGCAGCGGTTTTCAGCGAAGCGGGGGCGTTGGAATCGATCACAATTGCCTTGAGCAGTTTACCGTTGGGAGCGACCTGAAAGCGGGCAATTGGCTTGCCAATCGCATCGCGGATTGCTCGAAATTCAGGTTGAGGTTCCGTCTTGGCGTCACTGTCAAACAGGACCGGAGGCTTGTCATGCATGCGGGCCATCATCCGGGTCCGCTCAATGACAGGTTCGATCAACGCCAGCCCAGATTCATCCACGGTGACAACACGAAAACGTGTCGAGGTATCGTTCGATTGTTGTGTAATGTAGATATGTTCTGGGTCGAGCTGACTTTTGTACTGGATCCGGCTGGCCCCCATGTAGTGAGCGAATTGGCCCGAATGAAACTTGTAAGCAAGAGTGACAGCGTTGGCCGGTGCGAGTGCGGAGACCGTTGCGGCGGTTTGCGTAACGACGGCAGCTGGCTCCTCGCCTGCAAACGATGCTGTACTGATCACGAACAGCATTGACGTCACTTGAACGACTCTGGTCCGATCAATTTGAAAAAACATGGACGTCACTCTCCGGGAAACGTGCGAACTGAATTCCATGGCTTGGAATTATTGCTTCTTGATCGCTCGCTGTGCTGGAACCTGCCCCTGTGCTTGTCCGGCAGGAAGCTGGTTTGAATTTTTCTGTGGCGGAGTTTCCGGCGCTGGTGGCAGGACAAGCTTGTATCCCTGACCTTTCAGGTCCGGACGGAAGATGTCTTTGTCTCTCCACCCCAAGGCTTCGCTGATCTTTGCTCTGATCCCTGTGTCGTTGATTTTTACCGCTTCGAATTTGTAGACGGTTTCCATTTTCGCTGTCGGATCGAACAGCTTGACGGCCGTTGGCAGATAGGTCGACTTGTCGAGGATGACAAATGCCTTCGCGTAATTCTGCAAGTCCGCTTCCAGCTTAGGGAAAATGATCAGGACTGCACTCTCTTTTGTGTCTTTGCTCAACTCAAAACGGAACCGCCGTTTCGCATCGTCCGCTTTCATGCCAAACAAAAATGGCAGAGGTGTGTTGATGATGTTCGTGCCTTTTGCCTCTTCCGGAAGTGGAAGCACCTGAAATGTCTTCTGCTCATCATCAACCATTACGATTTCGTCGCCAGTGCAGATCCATTTTTCAGAGCGATCAGGTACGATTTTAAACGGTTTTTGCATTGCGTTAAGGCGAGCCTTTGCATCTGGCTTCGGCTTCTCACCAACCAGATCGATTCGCCCCTTATCTGGCGTTTGCAGAAAAAACTTCCCTTTCGCGATCCGCTCCTCTTCAAACACGAGGTTATAGACGGTCCGTGTATGGGACCCATGCAGGGATTTGATCTGTGATGACTTTCTTTCCCAATCTCGCAGGATGGTTTCCAGCGCTGGTGCAAGAACTTCCGGTTCGAGTTGCGCTACGCGTTCGGGGCCGCGAGCTGCCGCAGGAACAACCTGATTCTGATTAGTTCGCTGAGGGTTGTCGCCCTGATTTACGTTGGCGGGTGGATTATTACCTGCTGGCCGAGCCGGTTTTGATTCTGGCAGAGACTGCTGGCCATTTCCCGATTGGGTTCTGGGGATTCCGTTCGATGGCGGTGTCGCCCCTGGTCGGGTCGGCTTTGTTTGTTGTCCGATTGCTGGAGCCCATGTTCCCGCAAGCACGGCGAGAGCAACGGGAGTCACAAGGGTACGGAACGAATATCTCATGATGGGATTGTTCATCCTGAACAGTTTGGCGTCGTTTCATCCATGATCCGCGCAGCCTCACCCTGCCCTGCAGGAACGTGAAGGGGCGGGGACTGTAATAGAAGTTTGAATCCGAAGCCAGATCGATTTTTTCAGGAATCTGCAAACAAAAAGAGCGTCCTCGATTCGAGGACGCTCTTGGAATTGTCTGCAGAAAACGAGTCGAATCAGCGTGCCATAAAGGCAACGACGCGACCGATTTCGATGTTGGGGACCGTGGCGTCGCTGCCCGCTGGAAGTGCCTGAACCCGGGCTTCCATCTCTTTGGCGTCGAACGAGATCCAGTCACATGACTGCCGTGATGATCCGTCAACGATTTCACGATACAGCTTGCGGACGTTTGGACGATTACGCAGAGTAATCACGTCGCCTGGCTGAACGAAAATCGATGGCTTGTTGATCGTCTTGCCGTTCAACTGGAAGTGGCGATGGACAACGCCTTGACGTGCCTGCATGCGGGTGACCGTGAAGCCAGCCCGGCGTACGACGTTATCAAGACGGCGTTCACACATCACGAGCAGAATGTCGCCGGTGTTACCCTTTTGGGCACGTGCCTTGGCGAAATACCGACGCAACTGAGCTTCACGCATCCCGTAGTGATACTTGATCTTCTGCTTGTCGGCCAATGCCATACCATACGTTGACAACTTGCGACGGCGTTCGGCCATACCCGGAGGATTCGGGCGCTTTTCCAATGCCCGTGCCGCACCTGCGTTCTCAAACACCATCGTCCCAAGCCGGCGATTGACACGTCCCTTGGGACCAGAATAGCGACCCATGCACTCAACTCCCGCGCGAAATCCTAGCGCTGCTGTACGTAACACCAACAATACAAACCATCAGATCGGAGCATAATGGCAAACCGATCTTCATTCGTCAATGCACTGGCATTGCCTGCCAGATAATCCGATCCCCATTTTTCAACGCCACACCCGCCGGATTGGAAATTTCGACGACCTCGGAACTCGCGACCGTGTCAACGAATCGGCGATGCGTAAGTCTCGATTTGAAAATGGGTTGCTGTAGTTCTGCGAGCTAACAGCTCATTATTTTCCGCTCGCTTGCTCCGCAGCCAATTCTGCCATCCGCTGGGCTGGCACTACCAGGCGATCCCAGTTTTTCAGCAGATAATCTGGCGGGCCACCCTTTCGAGCGACAGCCTGTGCAACTTGAATCGTAGGCACAAGTTCGATCGCATCCCACGGGCAAACAGTCAATTCATACGGATCGGTTTTCTTTGTGGGAATGTGTACGCAGACTTCACAGCCAACGCACCGTTCCACATCGATTTCGCACCACGACTGCAGAACGGAAATTGAGTCGCCAGCAACCTTGTAGATACAGTCGACCGGACAGACTTCCAAGCACGCTTCGCAGCCTGTGCAGTTGTCCGCATTGATGACTGCAACTTCCTTGGGAAGCTTCTTCCGCCCGCCAGCTTTGGCCATGAAAGTTTCTCCGTCAATGATTTCCGTAGCGTCTCAGGACAGTCCGACCATCCTCACACCAACTCAACATCGGCTGACCGCTACAGTTCCCGTCAAAGTCCCAGATTTGTCGTCGCGGATATCACGTTTGCCGCAACATTTTCCAGAGTGAGTGATTGTAGTAACAGAGTTGCGGCGAGGCGAGCGGACAGGCTCTGTTTTCTTTGGGGTGAGAAATGCCCGTCGGAAAATTATTTTCGTCGCTTCGGCAAACCGCACGATCAGCGCCGCTGAAACCTCCCCGCGAAGCGACGCAAGTCGCTTTGGGAAAATGCGATACAGGGTTCTGGTGAAGTGTAGAGTCGGTCACGACACCGGCGTGGGATACAATAACCTATCAGCCG
>CAIWEX010000960.1 GCA_903911795.1 uncultured Schlesneria sp. | reverse complement strand
GGGCATCCATCTTCAAATCGACCATATCCTGATGCGGAGGTCCTCCTGCGAGGAAGATCATGATCACCGCCTTGTGAGACTTTTTACCGCTGGCCGCTTCCACACGCAGCAGGTCCGGCAGGGCCAGTCCACCCATGCCGAGCCCACCGATCTGCAGCAGTGCTCTGCGGCTCAGTCCGTCACAAAACCGAAGTTGCTTGCCCAGAAGACTCAGCATCCGTCGTCCTCCCCTTCAACGCATCAATATCCGCCAAGACGTAGAGTATGTATTATTTCGGCAGGAAGTCCACCCCGGGATTGCCGAAAGTCGGTCGCCGAATGCCGTCAGTCTTACGAATCGGTAGAATCCGAAACCCGGCCTGTTTCGATGAACTTCGTTTGAAAGCGATGAGGATGCGACGAAAGACAAAGACTTTGACGCTGTTAATGTCGCTGCTTTTTTTAAGCCAGAGTTTCGCGGCTGAGCCTGTCGGTTTTGAACAGCATGTGCAGCCCTTTTTCAAAACGTACTGCCTGCGGTGTCATGACATGCAGAAGCAGGAAGGGAAATTCCGGCTTGATACATTGGTTCGAGAATTTGTCGATCAGGCGACAGCCGAACGTTGGGGCGAAGTCGTGTTCCGGATGAATTCCGGTGAAATGCCTCCGAAGAATGAGCCTCAACCGAAGGCCGAAGAACTCGGCCGGGCTGTGGAATGGATCTCAGCACGGATCAGTGAAGGTGCGGCGGCTCGCATGGCCAGGCGAGGCCCGGTATCGCACTATCGCCTCAGCCGTGACGAGTATGGTCATACCGTTCATGATCTGCTGGGGGTCTATCTGGACGTCACACAACCGGGCGTATTCAACGACGATCCGCGCTGGCACGGGTACGATCGAATCGGCTCACTGTTATCGCTCTCTCCATCGCATGTCGACCGCTACTTTCGAGCGGCCGAGAAAGTGCTTGATCTTGCCTTTCCGGCACAGCAGACCAAGTCGACTCTGGTTCGGCGCGATGCCACTCAGGGACGCGAACAGTGGCTGGCGGACCGTAAAATCACAGGCCCCGTTCGCTGGCAGATCTTTCCAGGTCGCCGCGAACATCTGATGAACATTTCACATCCGGGCAACTATCGTGTCCGAATTCAACTGAGCGGGATGGCTCCGCAACAAGGTCCGGCACCGCATCTGTCGATCTGGCATCACGAGTTGAAGAAGTCGATCTTCGATCAGGATGTTCTCGCTCCAGAAGACAAGCCGATGCTGATCGAGTTTGAAACGGCCCTGGCACCGGGGGGATTCAGCCTGATCAACGAAGTCCCCGGCCCATTTCCTCAACAGGGTGACGGCGACCACACCGCGAATGTCCTGCATGGAGGTGGAAGTGTCTTCACGTCGACACGCGACCTGCGCTGGATCCATCCGACCGGGTACATGCTCTTCACCGATAAGGGTGAAGCAATCTTCCCAATGTTGCTCGTCGACTGGATCGAATATGAGGGCCCGTTAATCTCACAGGCAGATCAAAAGAAACGCGACGGAGTCCTCCCTGCGAGCCTGACTGCGCCAGCGATCGACTGGACCGAAGTCCGCGCCTGTTTGAAACGATTTGCGTCCCGAGCCTGGCGACATCCGGCGAGTGACGGTGATGTCGAACGCTACGTGAAGATCGTGGAAACAGAAGTCAAAGCTGGCGAAACGCCCTCTGCGGCCTATCGCAGTGCGCTGGTCGCCATCCTGAGTTCCAAGAATTTTTACTATCTGGAAGAAGGATCTCCGACCGAAAAGCGTTCGACGATTAACGACTGGGAACTGGCCAGTCGCCTGTCGTATTTTCTCTGGAGTTCACTGCCGGACGATGAACTTCTCACCGCGGCCCAGGCCGGATCGCTGACCAAACCTGATGTGCTTCGCAATCAGTTCGCTCGCATGGTGGCCGATTCAAAGACACAGCGGTTTACCGAATCGTTTCCGCGACAGTGGTTGCAGTTGCACCGAGTCGGGATGTTTCCACCTGATCCCGGTCTTTACCGCGAATACGACAAATGGCTCGAAACAAGTATGAAGATGGAAACGCTGGAGTTCTTCCGAGAAGTCTTTGCGAAGAATCTCTCATTGCGTGAGTTTCTCGTTTCCGACTGGACGATGGTGAATCCACGTCTGGCGACTCATTACAAACTGCCGCAGCCCGCTCAATCGGGTTTTCAGAAGGTGAGCCTGCGACCGGAAGATCATCGCGGCGGACTGCTGACTCAGGCATCCATTCTGTCGCTGACATCGGATGGGACTCGGCATCGACCTGTCCATCGAGGCGTCTGGGTTTCCGAGGCGATCTTCGGCCGAACTCCTCCTCCTCCGCCACCCAACGTCGAACCACTCGCTCCGACTCCCAGTGACAAGCCCAAGGCAACGACCCGCATGCAGCTTGATGCCCACGCGACACATGCGACATGTGCATCCTGCCATCAGAAGATCGATCCGCTCGGTTTTGCTTTTGAAAACTTCGACGCGATCGGAAGCTGGCGCACCGAAGAGCGAGTCACCGCTGGACAAGGGGCGAATCCTCCGGTGAACGCCAGCGGGACGCTGCCCGACGGCAAGACGTTTCAGGGAGCCGACGACTTCAAGCTGCTGCTGGCGATGGAACTCGACCGATTTGCGGAGGCGTTCGTTGAGCAACTGGCGACGTATTCATTACGTCGAGTCATGACGATCGACGATGTCGCTCAGATCAAAGCCATCGCGACTGCCAGCAAACCGGACGGCTACAGGCTGCGGACTCTGATTGAGAATCTGGTTGTGTCAGACCTGTTTCAAAAGCGATAAGTCGAGGCGAAAAAATAGGCTCTACACATTTGAGGACACGCCATGAACCTCACGCCCTATGCGCTTAACTTTGTGTGTTGACCCTTCTGATGGTCGTAAATTGTGTAATTGCATTGTTTACAATTTTTGAACTTGCGCGGAATGTATAACCGCTCGCAAATTAATTAAAA
Organism: uncultured Schlesneria sp.; assembly: GCA_903911795.1. Lineage (GTDB taxonomy): Bacteria > Planctomycetota > Planctomycetia > Planctomycetales > Planctomycetaceae > Schlesneria. Next base: position 78 of record CAIWEX010000960.1, on the reverse strand, counting down.
AATATTATTTTGGTAACTGACTATGCTTCTTGTACTGTTACAAGGTGTTGCACTGCCCTCACCATACCTAAAATTTGT
>CAIWEX010000959.1 GCA_903911795.1 uncultured Schlesneria sp. | reverse complement strand
CTACCGTTCGACGATGCACCTTCGCGTGTCCACCGCGAAGGTCTTCATCGTGACGTGATGTCACGCTTTGATCGCGCACAGGCACTGAAAACCGACTCGCTTGGGGAACTTCACATTCCTCGCAAAAATATGTTACTTCGAGCTGATCTCCGCTGGGTTGGACTCGCGGCAATCTGCCTGCTCGTGTCGATTGCCTGGCTGATGATTCCCAGGCATCGGTCCCCTGCCGTTGCATTTCGCAGCCTGTCAACTGCACTTGTCGACGCAAAAACAGCGAGATTTCAAATCGAGGTGAAACAGGATTTACTCCCGGAACACGTTGTGAAGGCTTTCTACCAGGCGCCCGGTCGCATTCGTCAGGAAGTCTCTCAGGATGGCGAGGTCTCCATCAGCATTCTGGATGAACCGAAGGGAAAGCGAGTCACACTGTTCCCGACGACGAAAACAGCCGTCGTGATGAATACCACCGGCCCTATGGATCCGCCGCTCGCAGACGCATACTTTCAATTGCGTGAATTCCTGTCCCGAAATCGCGATTTGAATAGCAGTTCATTCCGTACGGTTGGCACCAGACAAATCGATGGCACGCTCGCAGTTGGGTTTGTCTCAGACACGGCATTCGGAGAATGCACATTGTGGGGCGACCCGCGAACGGGCCATCCGCTCCGCATTGACGTCGTTTGGAAAGTGTCTCGACAGCAGACGATCATGCGGGAATTCGAATTCAATATTGCTCTCGAGGAGTCTCTGTTTGATCTGGCCCCTCCCCAAGGTTACAAGATCGAAGTTGACCTCGGGACCGAGTAACGACGCTTTACACAACCTGTTAAACACGACGAGTAATTCAAACTTTAATCTTGACCCAGCGGCCTGAATTGTAGCGCCATGAGGCCATGATCGCTCGCAGGATATTGTCGGCACCCATTCCGATCCAGGCACCGAACAGGCCTCCATTCAAAACCACGCCGCAGACGTAACCGACAGAGACGCGGACGAGCAGATTTCCGACGAGAGAACAGAGCATCGGAAACCGTGTATCTCCGGCCCCTCGCAAGGCGTTGATGTAAACAATCAGCACAGCGTTTGGAATCTGGTAGAGCGCCATCAACCGGAAGGCCGGAATCCCGATCAGGGAAACCTCGGGACTCGACTGCATCTTCGCGTAGATGACAGGAGCAAACATGAAGAAGACGAGCGTCATCAGGCCTGCGTATCCCACGCACTGACGCAAGGCTTCGTGAGCAACCTTCCGGGCTCGATCCAGTTGACCGGCCCCCAGCGACTGTCCAACCAGCGTCGCCGCCGCGATGCCGAACGCTTCTACCGGAAGATACGATAGCGATTCAATTCGGACGCCGACGACATGGGCTGCAAATGTCGCCCCGTCGAACCCACCGGACGACAGCCGCGCAATGACCATCAGGAACAGAAAGTGTCCCGAAAAAGTCGCGATTCCACCCAACGCTGCAGGGCCACCAATCTTCAAGATGCGACGAAATGTTTCACGGTGAAACTGGAACTCAGAGAGTCGCACTTGAATTCGCGAACTCCCCGAAAACAACATCGCCGCCATGCACCCTGATATTAAAGAAATCCGGCAGTTTGTTACAAACAAATGCCACCAACGTGTATT
>CAIWEX010000958.1 GCA_903911795.1 uncultured Schlesneria sp. | reverse complement strand
CGCTTGGATCAGAAAGAAACCGGAGGCTAGCGCGTTCCGGCTGATGGCGTGACTTTTACCAGAGCTTGAACCGACAACTTGCCTGTGGCGGCATTCGAAAGACCGTGAATCGTGACCGAATCCTATGATGCGATCTTGATAGTTTCGTTTGGTGGCCCCGAAAAGCGTGAAGACGTCATCCCATTCCTGGAAAATGTCCTGCGAGGTAAGCCGGTTCCGCGTGAACGACTGTTGGAAGTGGCCAAGCACTACTATCACTTTGGTGGCGTCAGCCCGATCAACGCTCAGGTCCGGGAACTGATTGCTGGCCTGAAGGATGAATTGTCAAAAGCCGGAATCAGTCTGCCTGTCTACTGGGGGAACCGGAACTGGGATCCGATGTTGCCTGACACCCTGCGTCAGATGTCGCAGGACGGAGTGAAACGAGCGATTGCCTTTTTCACCTCAGCCTACAGTTCCTATTCAGGATGCCGACAGTATCGCGAAAACATCCAGCAGGCTCAGGCCGCAGTTGGACCGGGGGCTCCTGCCGTCGACAAGATTCGAGTCTTCTACAATCACCCCGACTTTATTGCTGTCAACGCAGAACGTGTCTCGGCAGCACTGCAAAGTCTCCCCGACGCCAGTCGCGAATCCGCTGTCGTTGCCTTCACGGCTCACAGTATTCCGATGACGATGGCGGACCACTGTAATTACGTCGCGCAGCTCAACGAAACTTGTCAATTGGTGGCGGCGGAACTGAATCTCCCGCGAGAACGATGGAAGCTGGTCTATCAAAGCCGCAGCGGTCGCCCGACCGATCCATGGCTCGAACCCGACATTCTGGATCACATCCGCAGCTTGCACGAAAGCGGCAGTTCAAGCCTGGTGATTTCTCCGATCGGATTCCTGTCGGACCACATTGAAATCCTGTTCGATCTGGATGAGCAGGCCAAAGAACTTTGCGACGAACTCGGGATGCCAGTGGCGCGCGCGGGGACGCCGGGAGCTCACCCACGCTTCATCTCAATGGTTCGCGAGTTGATTCAGGAACGCCTCGGTCAGACCTCGGAACGTCGAGCAATGGGAACCTGCGGTGCCAGTCACGACGTTTGCCCCGTTGATTGTTGCCTCTACACGGTCCCGACCGGTCGCCCTGGATCACCGGGTGCTGCCACTTCATCAAGCCCAACCGGCCGACCATCCAATACGTAACCCTTTGGGCTGATCAAAAACGAAAAGGAACCTTCACTGGACCCCTCGCAATATACTCGGTTTCGAAAGCCACTGATTCGCTGGTACGAGGCACATGCACGTGATCTGCCGTGGCGACGGACGAGCGATCCCTATCGCGTCTGGATCAGTGAGATCATGCTGCAGCAGACAACCGTCGTAGCGGTGGTCCCCTATTTCGAACGATTCCTGGCCCGGTTCCCAAATGTCAAAGAACTCGCCCAGGCCGAAGAATCCGAAGTCCTGAAGCTGTGGGAAGGCCTCGGTTACTACAGCCGGGCTCGCAACATCTATAAGGCCGCCCGGATTGTGGTCGCCCAGTTCGATGGAGTCTTTCCCTCGACCGTCACTGAACTGCAACAGTTGCCAGGAATCGGCCGCTACACGGCAGGAGCCATCGTCTCGTTTGCTTTTGACGAGCGAGCTCCGATTGTCGAAGCGAATACATTGCGTCTTTATGCAAGGTTGCTGGGATACGATGGAGATCCCCGATCGACTGAGGGCCAACGTCTGTTGTGGGAATTTGCCGAAGTAGTGCTGCCTCAATCGCAGCCTGGCCGATTCAACCAGGCACTGATGGAACTGGGGGCCAGTGTCTGTTCCCCCAAGTCTCCGCAGTGCGAGACATGTCCTGTCAGCGGCTTTTGCCGAGCCTTCCGCGATCAGACTCAATCGACGATTCCTCGCCTGGCCAAGCGAGCTGAAATCACCGCCGTGATCGAAGCCTCGGTCGCCGTGCGAAAAAAGGATGCGTATTTGCTGCGTCGCAGAAATGCAGGAGAGCGCTGGGCCGGTCTCTGGGACTTCGTCCGCTTTGAACTAACGCCAGCGGAGTCGATCACTCAGATTATTGACGCTGTTCGGGATCAAACGGGACTGAAGATCGATCTGGGCCCGCAGATTGCGGAATTGAAGCACGCCGTCACGCGGTATCGCATTACGCTAAAATGTTTCACGGCCGAAACCGTCAGCGGGACATTGCACAAGCACGAAGAATGGGAATGGGTCCCGGCGCATCGATTCGGCGAATTCCCGTTGTCGGTGACAGGTCGAAAATTTGCGAAGCTGCTGGCTGCGGACAACGGCTGAGTGTCAGGGTTTCCATTGAGTTCGAGGAATTGTGATGGTCAACGCAGTCGATTTCGGTGCCAGCGGGGATGGTCAGACGGACGATATCGCTGCTCTGGAGCATGCGTTGAAAGAGGGTGATGGCGTCCTGAGACTTCATCACGGAACATTCCGAATCTCGCGGCCACTCGTCATTGACCTGTCTCAAGTCGGATACGCTGCCGTCATCGGTGACGGCGGGGCCTCGCGCATTGTCATGGCGGGCCCCGGTCCCGCCATCAAGATCGTCGGATCGCACAAGGGGACTTCCGTACCGAAGTCCGTCACTGATTCCGTCTGGCAAAAGGAACGCTTTCCGACGGTCAGTGGACTGGAGATTGTCGGGGAACATCCGCAGGCCGTTGGGATTGAACTGCAGCGAACTTTTCAGCCGACAATTTCGCAGGTGCTGGTTCGTCGCTGCCTTTACGGCATTCATCTCACGGAACGAAGTCGGAACGTGCTGATCACCGATTGTCATTTCTACGACAACGATGTTTACGGCGTCTACTTTGACCATTGCGACCTGCATCAAACGAATGTGTCCGGTTGCCACATCAGCTTCAACAAACGGGCCGGGATCAAGTCCCTGGCGGGTGATGTTCACAATCTGCAAATCACCGGAAACGACATTGAATACAACAATCGGCCAGGCGTTGATACGGTCGATGAAGGGGGAGCCGAGATCGATTTCGACGCGACCGAGGGAACCATCAGCGAAGTGACGTTGAGCAGCAATACGATCCAGGCGACGGTTCAGCCCGGTGGAGCTAACGTCCGGATTCGGGGATCGCAATCGGGAACCACTCAGGGAGCCTGCCTGTTTGCTGTGACGGGAAATGTGATCGGCAGCAACACTCGAGGGCTGGATCTTGCGGACGTATATCGAGTGACCGTGACCGGCAATACGATTTATGACAATGCCGAATTCTCGATTCTCGCCAGGCACTGTCGAGGGATCGCCATTGGTTCCAATACCGTCTGCTGGAAGTCCGACGCGACACTGCCACCTCGAGATGGCTTACTGTTTGAAGACTGTGAGCAGATTTCCATCACAGGTCTGACTACCGAACGTCTCTGTTCGGGCGGTCCAGAGATGGGGGCCGGGTTGATGTTTCACGGCTGCCGCGACTTTCAAATCACTGGATGCCAGATCATTGACCCGTTGTTTGCGGGGCTCGAAGTGAAAGATTGTGAGCGGGGCCTGGTGACGGGGAACAGCATCGTCGATCGTCGAAACCCGGTGCAAATGGTGAACGCTATTCGACTGGCGGGTACAAATCGCGACATTATGATCCAGCACAATCTGCTACGCGGTGTCAGCGGGTCAAACATCGCTGGAACACGAGTGGGAACATTCGTAAGAAACTAATCGGCTTGCGACGCGGAAGATCTCCAAGATTTGGGTGACCGGGGTTTCGCTAAGACGCTCCAACCTCGGCACTCAAAATCAACCTGAAAACGAAGACTCGACCGCAGCAATCACGTTGGTTCGCTGTCTTCGTGAGGCGTTTGCATGAGCCGCGGGCAGAGTTCAGCGTCGCGTGTGGGATTCGAGCACATTTCGAACCTACTACCGAAGACTCGGGCTCCTCTGCATTTTTAACGAGTTGTTTTTGAAACGCAGAGAGCGCAGAGAACGCTGAGTTCAAGACAAGCGGCTATCGCCTTCTCCCGTCTCTGCGGCCTCCGCGTTTCAAATGTTTTTTGTTCGCGTTTTGAGCTGCCGGATTCGTATGAGCAACAAGTAGGAAACGCAATGACGCCAAGGCGCAGAGACGCGAAGGGATTGACTTTTCATGCTTTCCCCTCGCGTCTCTGCGTTTCCATTCTGCAGGATTTCGAATTCCGCCGGCCTATTGCGGGCTGTAGGTCCAGCAAAGCCGACGATTGCAACATCATCGAGGCGGCCGACATGATCGCCGCCCGCCGACTTTACCAAGAACCATGCCCCGACAGCAGCAATCACGTTGGTTCGCTGTCTTCGTGAGAGGCTTCCGGAATCATCAGCGAGGCTGTGATACCGACCCCCAGGCTGGCGGCGATGAACCCTAGGGAAATCAGCGTAATCAGGCCGGTCTGGCTATGAGGCAGGAAGTCGTGAACCAGCATCTTGAAACCGACAAATGCCAGGATGGCGACCAGTGAATACTTGAGGTAGTGGAATCGCCCGAGCAGATCGGCTAAGGCGAAATACAGACTCCGCAGCCCCAGGATCGCAAAGACGTTCGAGGTGAAGACGAGGAATGGGTCCTGCGTTAATCCGATCACTGCCGGAATGGAATCGACGGCGAATACCAGGTCCGTCGTTTCTACGATCACCAGTGCTAGAAACATCGGAGTCATCGCCAGCTTGCCTTCGATCCTCGTGAAGAAGTGATCTTCGACGAATGCCGGATGCAGACGGAAGATTCGCCGGGTCAGGCGAATCATGCGACTCTGTTCAAAGTCCACTTCCCCTTCACCCGCGAACAACATTTTGAAGGCGGTGAAGAGCAGCAAGGCTCCAAAGAAATACATGGTAAAGGAAACATGCTTGATCAGTTCAATTCCGAGGTAAATCATGACCCCGCGCATGACGAGCGCCCCGAGGATCCCCCAGAGCAGAACGCGATGCTGATAGGCTGCCGGCACCTTGAAATAGCCGAGGATCAACGCGATCACGAAGATGTTGTCGATACTCAGGGATTGCTCAAGAATGTATCCCATGAAGAACTGGGCGGCTGCTTCCCAACCATTCTTGGGCAGATCGCTGGCCGGGTGCGCCCCCGGTTCCAGTTCGTGTCCCTGTTCCGTTTCCGGCTGTGCATAGATACCAAGCCCACCCCATTTGTTTTCGTACGCAAAGAATACGAAAACGGTGAAGGCGAGTGCCAGCACGAAATAGACGGTCGTTCTGACCAGCGCTGCGTGAGCGCTGAGCGCTTTCGATTCCCGGCTGAAGATCCCCAGGTCGAATGCGAGGATGAACAACACCAGCAGCACAAACGCCGCCCAGACCATACGAAGCCCTTCCGCCAACTACAGGAAATCAAACCCCGAAACCCGCCGGAGTCCGGCTTGGAAACGTCAGAGTATAGCGACGGATCACGGAATTAAGCAGTGAACGAACCCAATCAGAAAAGATCTCGTGGCACCTGCCGTCTAAATCCGAACGCCAAACGAAAAACGCGGGATGGCCCAGCTTGCTTCAAGCTGGGTGCTCATCACAAGAAACTTCAAGCCGATCGCTGATGCACGAATCTCGCCTTTGTTCGGCGATG
>CAIWEX010000957.1 GCA_903911795.1 uncultured Schlesneria sp. | reverse complement strand
CCTGGACTCGGTCGATGCAACTCCCAATGTGTGATCCGTTCGCTAGATTCCGGGAGTGAAGCAAACGCAATCGCAATTGCCCGTTCCGCCAGAAAGGCGTCAATGAACACCATGCTGTAAAGTCCGACTGGAATTCCCACGAGTCCCCCCAACAGGATGCGTGTCCATCGCTCGGAAAACGCGACATTGGGCAGGACGGCTCCAATCATCATCCCCAGCAGCCAGACCCGGCTCCAGCGAATGTCACCATAGAAATCCAGCAACCAGCCGCCGCGCTGCAGATATTGAGATTCGACCAGCCCGCCCTCTCTGACGAAAACAGCGAATAAAAATGCAGTCAAGAACCCCGAGGTCATGGCCATTCCGAGTCGAGTCCCCAACCAACGGGTTCGTTTGGCGATCGGGGTCAATTTCAAAGGGGCATCTGCAGGGGCTGCCGTTGGTGGTATCGTTCGATTCATACCCTGCTCGCTGATTTTAGGTGAAAAACGCGGATCAATTTGAGCTTTGATTCCACTCGTTTTCGACAGCATACCTTCGCTGTGGATGGAAACCACCACAAAGGCCTTGCTTGATCAGCGTTCATCAGTGTTCATCAGCGGTTAAATGGCTTTCTATCGCAGCAAAGCATGGTGTGAAGAAGCCGGACGCTTAGCGCGTTCCGGCTGATAGATGGAGTATCGACAACGGCTTGTTCGCTAACAACGTCGTTGGTCGAACCTTATTCCACAGCCGGAAACGCGGACTCAAAATAGTCCTTGGACTGTGCTGCCAGCGGGATTTCGCCCGGTTCCAGCGGTCGGTCAATCATTTCCATCGTAAAATTTTCTTCCAGCGGAGAAGCCCAGATTCTGGTCGACAGATTGACCTTGAAGATCCGGAACATGCGGATGTCTTCTTTTGAAGTGTGGTCGGTTCCCAGGCGGTCAGACAGGTCGTAAAACGAGCGGGGAACGAAGTCGGGGCGAAGGTTGATGTTCACCGTTCGTTCTCCGTCGCTGACCCACCATTCGTATTTCATCTTGCTGTTACACATCATTCCACATCCTTCTGCCAGGATTATTTTATATCGGTCTCGACGGACGACATCAGTGATGTAGTCGACAGTGTCCTTCACGCCGGGGCCTGGGTGGCCAGTGACGACGTACAGGTTCTCGCGGTCCCACAGGCCTTGATCTGACAATGCCAACGCTGCCGCCTGCATCGCTCGAAAACCGACGGCAGTTCCCCACCACAATGAACCAGGGTGAGTACAGATCGCGCCGTCGTAGTCGAGTTCCAGGAGTTCCCCCTGGCTCATGATCCGAATGGTGACTCCTTCGGCCGCCTTGACGTTCTCAATCAGACTGGTTGGCATGAGGATATCCTCTCGTTAATTGCGTGGAATATGTGGAGTTAGGAGAAAGCGATGATCAGCAGATTCGCGGAAGTTGCTCGCCGACCAGCATGTCGACGATCCGGCGGCCCCCAAATACGGTTTTCATGACGACTCGCCCTGCTCGATGTTCTGTCACGTCTCCGATGATCGCGGCTCCAGTCCCCAGCGGGTGAGACTTGAGTGCGGCAAGTGCAGTTTTGGCGTGGGCTCCGGGGACGACGCAGACCAGCTTCCCTTCATTGGCCAGATACAGCGGGTCCAACCCCAGAATCTCGCAGAAGCCTTTGACCTCGGCACGGATCGGAGTGCATTCTTCGACGATCTCGATGCCCACCTGCGAGGCTTCGGCGATCTCGTTCAAGACCGTCGCCAAACCGCCTCGCGTTGCATCTCGCAGAAAACGAGTTTCCGGGACTGCCGCGAGCAATGTGTCGATCAATGTGTGCAGAGCGGCACAGTCGCTTTCGATTGGTGTCGTCAGGGCCATGTCACCACGCGCGTTCAGGATCGCGGCACCGTGATCTCCCAACAGTCCGTTCACGAGGATCACGTCACCCACCTGAGCATGGTCGATTCCTAAGTTGATTCCGGTTCGAATGACTCCGACACCCGACGTGTTGATGAACAACTTGTCGCAGGCCCCTCGTTCGACAACCTTGGTATCGCCTGTAACAACCTTTACTCCGGCATCGCGAGCCGTCACCGCCATCGTATGGGCGACCTGACGCAGTGTGTCGATCGGCAGTCCCTCTTCAACAATCACGGCACATGACAGATAGAGCGGGATGGCACCACCGACTGCCAGATCATTGATCGTGCCGCAAATGGCCAACTTGCCGATGTTGCCACCGGGAAAATCGAGCGGCTTGACGACGTACGAATCGGTTGTGAAAGCGAGTCGATCGCCGTGAAGCGCCAGGTCTGCGAGTTGAAAGCGGGCCTGGTCTTCGAGTGGGGCCAGTGACTGATCGAACGCTTCCAGGAAAACATCATCGATCAGGTCATGCATCGCCTTGCCGCCCCCGCCATGGGCGAGCGTGACGGTGTTGCCTCGTACCCTGCCCCGCGTTCGCGTGCCGTTAGTTGCGCCGTTTGAAGTCACTCCGTGAGTGCTGATCATACGATTTCCTCCAATTGTCGTTCAGACCGTGTGTCGTGGATCTTTTCGATGTCGCCGTATTGGTAGTAGGCAGCGCAGGCCCCTTCGGAAGAGACCATCAGGGCTCCCAGTGGTGTTTCGGGAGTGCAGTCGCGTCCGAAGACTTTGCAGTCCCACGGCTTGATGACACCCTTCAAGACTTCACCGCACTGGCATGATTTCGGATCGGCAATTTTGAGGGCCGGAACCGAGAACCGCCGTTCTGCGTCGAAGCTGGCGTATTCCTCTCTGACTCGAACACCTGAATGATCGATCGATCCGAGGCCGCGCCATTCGAAGAATTCTCGCAGTTCGAAGACTCGGCCGATCGCATCGAGAGCCACGCTGTTGCCACCGTCAGGAACAACGCGGTTGTACTGGTTCTCGATTTCGGATCGTCCCTCGGCGAGTTGCTTCAGGACCATCCACAGGGCATGCAGGATATCAAGTGGCTCAAAGCCGGCGACGACGAGTGGCCTCTTGTAATGGTCGGCGATGAACTGATACGACGTGTTGCCGATCACCATGCTGACATGGCCGGGGCCCAGGAAGCCGTCGAGTTGCAGATCTGGCGAATCGAGGATCGCCTTGATCGTCGGGATGATCGTAATGTGATTGCAGAAGAGCGAAAAATTCTTGACCTTTTCGCGTTCTGCACGAAGCACGGTCAGTGCCGTGCTGGGCATCGTTGTCTCGAAGCCGAGTGCGAAGAAGACGACCTGTCGGCTGGGGTTTTCGCGAGCGATTTTCAGGGCATCCAGCGGTGAATAGACCATGCGGACATCCGCCCCGTTCGCCTTGGCCTGCAGCAGACTTCCTTTGGAGCCGGGAACTCGCATGGCGTCACCGAAGGTGGTGAAGAGCATGCCAGGCATGTTGGCAAGTGCCACGCAATCGTCGACTCGTCCCATCGGCAAAACACAGACGGGGCAACCTGGTCCGTGGACCAGTTCGATGCCGTCGGGAAGCATCGTTTCCACCCCATAACGAAAGATCGCATGCGTGTGCCCGCCGCAGACTTCCATGATCGAAATCGGACGCTTGCGTCCCTGCCGAATCTCGGGGACCAGCCTGCGGATTTCCTTGAGCAGAAACTGCGCTTTCTCGGGATCGCGGAATTCATCGACATATTTCATGGTATTGCTTTCTCACAGTCAGGCGGTCGGGATCACCGCATTGGACATCTGTTTCGTCAGTCAGGGGCAGATCAGTCAGAACAACAAACATTGCGAGTAGTGCGGGAAAAACATTAACGGAAATCAGGCGCACTGAGTGAACCACGATCATCGGCCAGCAGCGTATGCACCAGATCCCACAGGATGTGATAAATGGTGACATGGACCTCCTGCACACGGTGGATGCTGTCGGTTTCGACGACCAAACAGTGATCCAAGCCCATTTTGGCCATTTCACCACCGCTCATTCCGGCCATACCAATTGTGACCACACCCATTTCCTTAGCTTTGATAAACGCTTGAACCAGATTGTTCGAGTTTCCGCTGGTAGAGAGTCCGATCAATCCATCGCCACGGCGGGCTTGAGCGATCACCTGGCGCACGAAGACATGTTGATAGCCGACATCGTTCGCGACAGCGGTCAGCATCGTGCTGTCGGCGGAGAGATCGACGGCGGTTAATGCAGGACGTCCAGCCGTGACAGGGTGCAGAAATTCGACGGCGACATGTGCCGCATCGCATCGGGAGCCGCCATTCCCCATCGTGTACAACCGCCCATTACGACGGTAGACGTCCGCCAGGGCTCCCGCTGCGTCGACGACGGCCTGACCATTCTTGGCGAAGAAGGCGTCAATCACATCGTGATGATTCGCAGCCTTCTGGCGGACGGATTCGATCAGTGCCGAATTCATCGCCACCGGGTCCTGTTTCTTTCCGTGCAGGAACGGATACAGCCCCTTCAGATTTGGATCTTCCGCCATCGCTATTACCCTGATGTTTTCGTCATTGTGAGAGTTCCCGTATCGCAAAACGGACATGGTGAACCCGGGCCCATCAGAGATCGAAGAGCACACGTCTGAACTCCAGTCACATTACTCGAT
>CAIWEX010000956.1 GCA_903911795.1 uncultured Schlesneria sp. | reverse complement strand
TCGCAGACTCCAAGATCGTGCCCAGCTTCAAAAAGGAATTGGTCCTGCATCGTCGCCGTACCCGTCTTGACCCATTGCCACGATCAGGGCTAACCTTGGCACGGGAATTCGCTGAAATATCGTCTCGTGCAGGAAGGAGTCGTGCCGGGATGTCGATTGACGATGAAGAGCTGAATCAGGAACCAGATCAGGGTTTCTGGGGCCAACTGGATAATGCTCCCGAAGCTGCTGATTGGGCCGGGGATGAATTGGAAGAAGCGTACCTGCGCGCGATGGAAGCCCTGGAAGCCTCCGATGCCCAGTTTCCCGATGCTCCGGAGGTCGATCTTTCGATTGATGAAACCGGTTCTCGTGATGCAAACTTCGACCCGACACTCAATCCGACAGCCGATGCTGATTCGACACAGCCACAGGATGGTACGTCTGCGACGACGTCAACGATCGTCACTCCATCTGCCGAACGCATTGATGACGCAACGCTGGCAGTTGAACTGAAAGACCTCTCCCAGAAGGCTGCTGGCCAGGAGCCACCCACAGTTCGCCCCAACGCCAATGTGACACCCCGGCAGATCCTGGAAGCGTTGCTGTTTGTCGGAGGGGAACCGCTCACCGCTCGCAAACTGGTCAATGTTTTGCGTGGCGAATTTTCGGTCGAGTTCATTGAAACACAACTCGACGAACTCAATTTGCTCTACGCTCGCGAAGGACGACCCTACGAGATTCGACTCGGTGAAGGGGGCTATCGCATGGTCTTGCGAGAAGACTTTGAACGAATTCGTCGTAAGGCCTATGGACTCGGTCCCAAGGAAGTCAAACTGACTCAGGAAGCGATCGAAGTCCTGGCGGTGATTGCCTATCACCAGCCTGTGTCCACGGCGACAATCGACGAATTGGGAAAGCCCGGTTCCAGTGGCGTGATTCGCCAATTGATACGTCGAGAACTTGTTGCGGTAGAACGCACCAAGGGCTCCAAAGAAGTCACGTATCGGACCACTCCCCGATTCCTCTCGCTGTTCGGCCTGCGCAATGTGAACGAACTTCCGCGACTGGAGCAGGTCGGGTACAAATAGTTTACGCCGCGTCTGGCCCACTCAATTCGCGCTTGCGACTCTTCAACCAAAGTTGTTCGAGAGTCCGAACGACCTTTTGAATGGCAACAATCGCCGGGCGGTTTTCTAACTCGCGAGCCAGCGTGAATTGCAGAGCAAACTGTGATTGTTTCCGGCGACGAACAACGGCAGGCAGCATCAGATTGTCTTCACGAAACTTCAGTTCACACTGAACTTCCGTATCTACGGCCAGGACGTCCTCGCTGACCTGAAGCGTCGCTTCAAAACCGGATTCCGAGATGTTTGACAGCTTTCCGTGAGAATGCTGATTGTCAGCCCAGTGCACGATCAATTCAATCTCAGCCTCATCGATCACGGGAACGCGATAGGACCGCCGTAGATTCGTAACAGTCAGAGTCGGGGGTTCATCAAAATGAACCTCCAAAGCCGTCTCGCCATCGCGGACACGTTTCACACAGGCAACAAACGCGTAAAGTGATTGCAAGTACGGAAACGCCACGCAGCACATCGCCTCAGGCTGGAGTGAATCTTCGCGCGTCGCGGGGTTGACGTGAAGAATCACACGACCCGGTCGCCACTCACGAAAGACAGCGTTAATAACGTGTCCCGAATGCAACAGATGCATTCGACACGCACACGCGCGTCCACAACTTTCACTCAAGATCGAGCCGGTCTTGATGACTTTCGAAGCCCGATCAACTATGCCCGACCCTCCCATTATTCGACCGCCGGTTTTGCGGTTGCCGACTTCAACCGCTTGAGACGGTCAGAGAGATCTGCAGCCAATTGAGGATTGGTTTCGGTGATCAACCCCAACACCTTGGCGGTCTGGCGATCTTTCATCACATTCAGGAGCGACACGACAGCGTCCGTCTTGTTGGTTTTGACGAGTTGCTCGACCACTTTCGCGACGTTTTCGGCGGGCATGGTATCGAAGACCGCGGCCATTTTTTTCAGATTGGCGTTCTCGTCGCCAGATGCTGCTTCGCCCGTCTTGTTCGCTTCACTCGTTTGAGGATTTGTGGATTTCTCCAGTTGTTTACGCAGTTTGTCGCGTTCTTCATTCGCGATTCGGACGGCTTCTTCCGCGGCAAGTCGAGTTTCCGTCTGATCCTTGAGAATTGTCGAACGCTCAACGTCGATGGCTTCGAGGGCTGCATCGACTGCCTGACGCGATTCCTTCAATTCCGCAGAAAGACGCTGTCGAATCTTGAGTGTCCGG
>CAIWEX010000955.1 GCA_903911795.1 uncultured Schlesneria sp. | reverse complement strand
GGGGAGTGCGACCTGAAAGGTCGCAAGAAATTTCAGTCATGGCGATCAACTTTGATCGTTGACCTCTCGCGACCTTACTGGTCGCCTATTTCGCTTTCATTTCCCGTTCAAATCAGCGGCAAAATCAACAAAGGCTGTGCTTCATGAGCCGATTCGCGATCGGAATTGTTCTGTTACAGGCGCTGAGTGCTCTGGTCAGTGCCGCTCATCCGGCGTACGAACGAGTCGAAGGTCTGCGCGGTCGATTTGCCAACAAAGTCTTTCGGACCGAAGTCAAGCCGCATTGGTTACCGGGGAATACGCGGTTCTGGTATCGCATCCAGACAGGGTCACAGGCGTTTGAATATGTCATGGTGGACGCTACCGCAGGGAATCGTGCGGCTGCTTTTGATCATATGAAGCTGGCTGAGGCGCTCATCAAGGCGGGTGAGAAAGAGATTCATTCTGAGAATCTGACGCTGGAGAATCTCGATTTCTCCACCGACGGAAAAGAGTTGAGCTTCCACCTGCGAGGCAAACGCTGGCGCTATGGCCTCCCCGCGGGTGAGCTTCACCTCGAAGAACAGAAGCCTCAGGTTCCGTCCCCCGGTAAAAAACTCGCCCGAGTCCCGCGGACATCGCGACGGACGGGAAACGAGTCTCAAGTGACATTCGTTAATCGAACGGAAGGGCTCATCGAGTTCTTGTGGCTCTCAACGGAAGGGGAACGCGTCAGTTACGCGAAACTGCAGCCAGGTACAGAGCATGTGCAGCACACGTACTCCGGCCATGTCTGGGTTGCCGTGAATCAAAAGGGCGCAACGATCGCTGCCTTCGAAGCTGAGGACCAACCAATTACGGTTGAGGTCACGGCAGCGGACAAGCCACTGCCGGCCGCCGCTCGCAATTCTGACAGACCGCGAACATCTGACCAGAATCTTTCGCCCGACGGAAAGTGGCGAGTCGTGGTGAAAGACTTCAATCTGTGGCTGGTCGATACGGCCAGCGGCAATGAAAATCAACTGACCCGTGATGGGACGGACGATGATTGTTATACGTCGCAGGCTGTCTGGTCGCCCGATTCACGCAAGTTTGCTGGCGTGCGAGTCAAACCGGTTGTTGAGCGGAAGGTCACGCTGGTCGAGTCATCGCCGAAGGATCAGCTTCAGCCAAAAGTCATCACGTACGACTACTTCAAGCCCGGCGACGTGTTGCCGCATCCCCGACCACAACTGTTTGATGTTGTCACGGCGCGACAGATTCCCATCGACAATTCGTTGTTTCCAAATCCGTTTGAAGTGGATCATCAGATCCCGATCCGCTGGGAACGTGACTCAAGTCGCTTCACCTTTACTTACAACCAGCGTGGGCATCAGGTCTTTCGCATCATCGGAGTGAATGCTGAATCGGGAGCCGCCACCGCAGTTGTTGACGAAACCTGTCCTACGTTTTTCTGCTACAGCAGCAAACAGTGCGACTACTGGATGAACAACACACGAGAATTGATCTGGATGTCAGAACGGAGTGGCTGGAATCATCTGTGGCTGATCGATGCGGCGACCGGTGCCGTCAAGAATCCGATCACCAGTGGATCGTGGGTTGTTCGGGGAGTCGATCATGTCGATGAAGAGACTCGACAGATCTGGTTTCGAGCCGGTGGAATTCATCCGGGGCAGGACCCGTACTTCGTTCACCATTGTCGCGTCAACTTCGACGGTCAGGGACTCGTGATCCTGACAGAAGG
>CAIWEX010000954.1 GCA_903911795.1 uncultured Schlesneria sp. | reverse complement strand
TTCTGTTCCCGGGGTTGCACCCCGGGCTGGTATGCGATGCCCCTTTGGGGCACGCGTGGCACGGAACCGGACGCTAACCGGTCGGGTGGCCGGGACTGGACTGAGGCTTTGCGAAGGAAGGCCCGGTCTTCGTGTGGAGCGCACATTCCGGGACTTCGCGAAGAGTCTCGGCCACCCCCTTGCGCGTTCCGGCTGATGGGTTCATTCTATCAGACGTGGCATGTGCCTTGATGCTGACTGTCGTCCTCGCGGTCGATGATACGCGTCGAGTCTCCCGACTTCTTCGCGATGCTCAGTCAACGCTGGCAGGCATTGGCGCAGGTGCGGGAGTTGGCGTCTGGGGTTCCTGCATCACCGGCGACGTCAACGGACCGGGAAGCGAGCTTCCCGGATACGTGTATGGATGCGACGGCGGGTACAGGTTGCAGTCGTCGTATCTGTCGTAACAGCCGAGATAGCAGATGTTTCGGCCGATGCGACTGTTAAACGGACCGCACCAGTCTGGCTTGCCGGCTCGACTGACATCCAGTCGGGGGTTGTACCAGTGGTCGAAATAGACGTGGGTATCGTTGATGTCGTCAACGGCGTTGGCGTACGGGTTCAAAAGGCTGCAGCAACGACATCCGGTCGCCAGGCAACTCGCCAGGAACAGACTGAAAATCATGCCGCGTCGCATTATCCCTCGCCCGTCTGAGTGGCTCCGCCCTGAGTCGTTTTGAGATCTCGGGGATTCGGATCAACAGGAATTCATCCACGTATCAGTCTGGCATCGGTCCGCCGGGGGTTCCGACTTGAACGGTTCTCACGATCGTAAGGATGCGTTCGCTGGCAGATTGCAGAAGGGTGGTTGGAGTGCGTAGTTGGGGCTGACTATGATGGGCAATGTGTGCACGATCCTGCGATGGGACCATGGCCTCAACCTGACTCTGGACAGAAGCGGCAGTTTTTGCCGTCAGATAAACTCGGAACCCAAATGCCTCGAAATGACAGTTCGGAACGGATCGCCATCGTTGGCATCGGAGGAATTTTTCCCGGCGCACCCGATCTGTCCACGTTCTGGGAAAACATCGCGGCCGGAAAAGACGCTGGTCGCCCCGTTCCTGAAGGTCGCTGGTACCTCTCACCTGACAAGGCCTATGCCCCCTGGCCGCCGCAGCCTGATCGTGTCTATTCGACATGGGGCTGCTTTATCGAAGGATTTCAATTCGACCCGGAAGGACTCGACCTGCCGCGAGAATTGCTGTCGCGTCTGGACCCGATGTTTCACCTGGGCCTGTACGCCGCCCGAGCGGCATTTCGCGATGCCCGCCAACTGCCTCAGGTCAATCATTCTCGCGTGGGAGTCATCCTTGGCAACATCGCTCTCCCGACAGAATCGACTTCTGCCATCTGCCGCGATGTCCTCGGGCGGACATTTGTTGAACGCTTGATCGACACCGCTGCCGCAGCCTGTTCGCGTGACGGTCGATCGCTACAGGGGCACAATTCACTCTCGGACCCAGCCGCCGTCGCTCGACTCAAGGCGAGTCTTCGGCGCAGTGACTGGCATCCCCTGAATCGATTTGCCGCAGGACATCCTTCCAGCCTGATCGCTCAAGGGCTGGGGTTGGGGGGGATCGCATTCACACTCGACGCGGCTTGTGCGTCGTCGTTGTATTCCCTGAAGTTCGCGGCTGAGGAATTGTTGTCTTACCGCGCGGATGCAATGCTGGCGGGTGGGATGTCGCGGCCCGATTGCCAGTACACGCAGATGGGATTTGCGCAGCTTCAGGCACTGTCGCGTCGTGGTTGCTGTGCTCCGCTGAGTGCCGAAGCTGATGGCCTCGTCGTGGGCGAAGGAGCCGGTGTATTCGTCCTGAAACGTCTCAGCGATGCCGTTGCTCACGGTGATCATATTTATGGAGTCATCGCGGGAATTGGCCTGTCGAATGATCGCGGAGCGAATCTGCTGGCTCCTCATTCAGAAGGACAGCTTCGTGCGATGCGGTCGGCCTATGAACAGGCTGGCTGGAAACCGAGTGACGTTGACTTGATCGAATGTCACGCAACCGGAACACCCGTGGGTGATGCTGTTGAAATTAACAGCCTGCACCAGCTTTGGGAGCACGAGTCCTCGCAGCCTCAGCAGTGTGTCATTGGCGGAGTGAAGTCGAACGTCGGGCATCTGCTGACAGGTGCCGGTGCAGCAGGCTTGATGAAGGTTCTGCTGGCACTGAAACATCGGACGTTGCCTCCCACCGCGAACTTTCGGCAGCCTGCAGAAAAACTCGCCCAGCCCTCCAGTCCGTTCCGAGTTCTCAGCAGGGCACAGCCGTGGATCGCTCGCCCCGATCACGATCCCGCAACAGGAAATCCGATCCCGCGGCGTGCCACGATCAATGCGTTCGGGTTCGGCGGGATTAACGCCCATGTGTTGATCGAGGAATGGCAGGGTGTGAATGATGCGGCGCCAAGGCAAGCAAGCCCTTCCGTTGATCATAACGAATCTTCGCAGATTCCCACTGCCATCGTCGGAATGGATATTCACTCGGGAACCTGGACCTCCCGACAGCAGTTTCAGTCGAATGCGTTCCAGGGGCGTCCGCCCGAATCTGTCGATTTGAACTGGTGGGGTGTGGCTCAAACCAACTGGTACCAGACAGAAATCGCCTCTGAGGAGTCAGGCAACTCATCACCACCGGCGACGTCGGTAAACGGGTTTGGCATCACAGACGTTGAAATGCCGATGGGTCGATACCGCATTCCTCCTTTGGAATTGCAGGACATGCTGCCGCAGCAGCAGTTGATGCTGAAGGTCGCGGCCGGGGCGATTGAAGATGCCGGATTGCCGGGCAGAACTCCGAATAACGTCCCCCACGCAGATTCGCTGGAGCTGTCGAATCGAACCGGGGTCTTCATCGGAATCGAGCTTGATCCCAACACCACGAATTTCCATTTCCGCTGGTCAATCGAGCAGGATGCCGAATATTGGGCAACCCAACTGGGCATGAACCTTGATGCCGATCAACTGGCACTGTGGATCAACCAGCTTAAGGCTGCTGCTGGTCCACCATTGACGCCCAACCGTGTCATGGGAAATCTCGGGGGAATTGTCGCGAGTCGACTGGCTCGGGAATTCGATATTGGCGGCCCCAGCTTTACGATCTCGTGCGGAGACAACTCCGAAACTGTCGCTCTCGAACTGGCAGTTCGAGCCCTGCAGCGTGGCGAACTCGATCGAGCCATTGTTGGGGGCGTCGTCATTGCGTCAGATCCTCGCTGGAGTATCGCGCGGCGCGTTCGGCGCGGGTCTCCCGACCCCGCCGAAATAGACGACCGTAGGTCTCCAGAATCGCTCACCCAACCGCTCCACTCAGACCTGGCGGAAGCATTCATTCTGAAACGACTCGCGGACGTTGATCCGGCGAACGAACGTGCATATGCCGTCATCCGCCAATCTGGAGACCTTCGGTCGTCCGTTTCGGCGGGGTCAGGAGACCCGCGCCGATCACGCGAGGGGTCAGGAGACCCGCGGCGATCAACGTCGGAAGGAACAAGCATTGCCGGAAACCTTGCTCTCCCCCTGTTGGAGATCTATTACCGGCTGGATCGATCGAAAAGCAAACTTGGCTACGAAGGGAAGGAGTCCGATTGGCGAGGTCACCATGTCGCCCCCGTTGATCTGAGCGTTCGACTCGGGGAACTTCGCAAGCCTCTTCCCAATCTCCGCGAGGCTTCCAATGCCGCATTGGAGTTTTGCGAAAGCACGAATTCGACGCCGTTCACAAAGCAGGATCAGCGGCGACCCATCGGCGAACTTCCCGTAGCATTGTTCGTCATCGACGGAGATTCCACCACCGAGATCGACCAGAAGCTGAATGACCTCGCTCTGATCGCCCATTCACCAAAGTCAGCAGAACAACTCGCGATTCGCTGGTTCCAGAAGTCTCCACTGCAAGCGAGTAAACGTCTGGCGTTGACGCTGGTCGCAGGAACCTCGGCCGAATTGTTATCTGCGATTGAACGAGGCCGGGAACGTTTGCGATCTGATCAGGCGTCCGGCGGGATTGTCCGAGATGTCCATTTTACGCTACGTCCACTGGTTGGCCGAGTCGCCTTTGTCTTTCCGGGTTCGGGTAATGCATTCCGACAGATGGGCCGGACATTGTTGTCTGTCTTTCCAGAGGCATTGCGTCGCCAACTGGGTGAGAATCGCGAACTGGGTCGGCAGATCGCGGTCGACAACATCTGGTTCTCGGACGGAATTCGAACCATCGACCATAAGTCGATGATTTTCTCGCAGGTCGCGATTGGTTCGGCCGTCTGTGACCTGCTGTCGTTGTTTGGAATTCAGCCCTCAGTGAGTGTTGGCTACAGCCTGGGTGAATCGGCAGCGTTATTTGGTCTGCGCGCCTGGACCGAACGCGATGAGATGCTGGATCGGATGCATCGTTCGCCGCTGTTTGGCAGTGATCTCGTCGCGCCATTCGAAGCCGCTCGCAAAGCCTGGAATGTCCCAGAGAACGAAGCGGTACAGTGGCGATCAGGATTGATCGACAGATCCGCAGATGACGTTCGCGCCGGTATTCAACGCATTTGCCAGGGGATCTTGGAACCACGGATCTATCTGTTGATCGTGAATACTCCACGACAGTGCGTGATCGGTGGCGAACGCGAGCTGGTCGATCGCCTTGTGAGCGAACTCAAGGCCCGGTTTGTTCCGCTGGGGTCCCCCAGTACCGTGCATTGCAATGTGCTCCGTCAGGTGGAGGCGGCCTATCTGGAATTGCACCTGATGAGAACAACGCCCCCCATGGTGCAGACGGTCAATGGAATCAAACCGATCGATTACTACAGTGCCGCAACGGGGCGCAAATACGAATTGACGCGGCAATCGGCAGCGGATGCCATTGTGGCTCAGGCGGTCCAGACAATCGACTTCCCGAAGGTGGTGGAACAGGCCTACGCGGACGGGGCGCGGATCTTTGTTGAAATCGGCCCCGGTTCATCGTGCACTCGAATGATTGGTGAGATCCTCGGAGACCGACTTCACCTGGCTCGTTCGGTTTTGCCGGTCACATCACGTCCCGTTGAGTCATTTATCGAACTGCTCGCAGCATTGATTGCGGAACGTATTCCGGTGGATCTGAATTACCTGTACGGCAATCTTCCTGTTCAATCGGACGACGGACCGCCTGTGCCACGCATGGTAAGGACCCGAGTCGGTGGTCTGCCGTACGAGATTCCAGTGCCTGCGGATGGCTGGCAGTTTCAGTCACCTCCAGGAACATCAATCGGCCGCACCCAGGAGTTACCAATACTCCTTGAGTCGATTCCCGTCGTTACAATTCCTGAGCCACCTGCCATGACGATTCCAACTGCAATACCTGATCAAATGTCTGGCTGCCAGTTGCCAGCGGTTGCCGCGTGCGAAGCAGTCATTCCCGCACGAGACTTGTCATCGCACAGTGCCGTGATACCAGACTTTTGTCATCGCGATCCAGAATTCCTCAGCCTTTGGGACCAGTTTCAACTCATGACAGATCAGCGCACTCAAGCTCATGAAGTGTTTCTCCGGCTTTCTGCCCGATATGAAAAACTGGCCGCCGAACAACTCGCTCGGCTTGCCCAGGCGGGACAGCGGGCCGAATCGCCGGTTACTGCTTTCGCGCTGGCTGTACCATCAGCGCCAGTCGCTGTGCCGCTGCAAACGACGGTCACCACAGAAATCCCGATTGAGCCTCCGCGAGCACTCAATCGGCAGCAGTGCATGGAATTCGCGATCGGAAAGATCGGCCTTGTTCTGGGGCAGAAATTTGCAGCGATCGATGCGCATCCGACGCGTGTCCGCCTGCCAGATGAGCCCCTGATGCTGGTGGATCGCATTCTGAATATCGAAGGAGAACCACTATCGATGACGTCGGGCCGAGTCGTCACCGAGCACGATATTCATCCGGGGGCCTGGTATCTCGACTGCGGCCGCATTCCAACTTGTATCGCCGTGGAATCAGGGCAGGCGGATCTTTTCCTTTCAGGATGGCTGGGGATCGATTTCGAAACGAAGGGACTGGCCTGTTATCGCCTGCTGGATGCAGTCGTGACATTTCACGATGCATTGCCGCAACCCGGCAAGACGATCAATTATGATATTCGCGTCCTGCATTTCTTCCGTCAGGGAAGCACTTTCCTGTTTCGTTTTGAATTCGACGCGACCGTCGATGGCCGGCCGCTGCTGACGATGCGAGAAGGGTGTGCCGGATTCTTTACCGACGCGGAACTGGCGGGAGGCAAAGGAATCGTCCACACCGCACTGGATAAACGCCCGCGTCCGGGAGTCCGTCCAGACGACTGGAGTGACCCGGTTCCAATGAGTGTCGAAAGTTACGACGACAGTCAGTTGCTCGCGTTGCGTCGCGGCAATCTGGAAACGTGTTTCGGACCTGCGTTTGCCAGTCTTCCGCTGGCGAAGCCTGTCACGATTCCAGGGTTGATCGGTGACAATGGTGAAGCACGAAGTCGAATGTGGCTTGTCGATCGAATTCTGAAGCTCGACCCAGTCGGTGGCAAATTCGGGTTGGGAACGATCCTTGGGGAACTCGATATCCATCCCGACGACTGGTTCCTGACGAGTCATTTCTGCGATGACCAGGTCATGCCCGGTACGTTGATGTACGAATGCTGCATGCACACGCTGCGTGTCTATTTGCTGCGAATGGGCTGGATCGGTGAAGAGGGACAAATCGCCTACGAACCGATCCCGGAAATTCGCAGCCGCCTGAAATGCCGCGGACAGGTTCTGGCCGGAACGAAAAAAGTCTGGTACGAAGTCACGTTGAAGGAAGTTGGCTACGCTCACGGCGGCAAGGATTCGTCTCAAAGTGATCACGCCCCGTATTGCCTGGCCGATGCCTTGATGTACGCGGATGGCAAGCCAATCGTCGAAATCACGGATATGTCCGTCCGATTGAGCGGGCTAACACGTGCTGCCATTGAGACGTTGTGGCAAGCGCGACGACCTGTCGCCACCGTTCCGGCCGGTCCCGTGTACGATCGTCGTCCCGCCATTTTTGACACGGACCGCATCACGGCATTTGCGATCGGAAAGCCATCGGAGGCATTCGGCGATCGGTATCTTCCCTTTGACAGTGAGCGAAAAATCGCACGACTTCCCGGACCACCATTCCAGTTCCTGGATCGAGTGGTTTCGATCGAAAACTGCCAACCCTGGGTGTTGCAGGCGGGGGGCGAAATCGTTGCGCAATACGATGTCCCGACGGATGCCTGGTATTTTGCGTCGAATCGTCAGCCGACGATGCCGTTTGCAGTCTTGTTGGAAACCGCACTGCAGCCGTGTGGCTGGCTGGCAGGATACCTTGGTTCAGCACTGACCAGCGAAACCGACCTGTCATTCCGAAACCTGGGTGGGACCGCGATCCAGTATCGCGATGTGACACCGGAATCAGGGACGTTATCGACGACCGTCAAGATGACAGGCGTGTCGAATTCGGCTGGTATGATCATCCAGCACTATAGTTTCGATTTGCGGTGTGGGGGTGAACCTGTTTACGTCGGTAACACCTATTTCGGCTTCTTTTCCAAGGCGGCTCTGGCCAACCAGATTGGAATCCGGGATGCCGTCCCCTACCAGCCGACCGCCGAGGAAAAAACTCGCTGTATTCGTGGAATGTATCCTCAGGATGCTCCGTTCCCCGACCCTCAGTTCCGCATGATCCAACGAATTGAATGCCTGGTTCCTGACGGCGGCCCTTATGGTAAGGGGTGTGTGATTGGGACGATGCCAGTCGATCCCGGTTCGTGGTTCTTCAAGGCTCATTTCTACGAGGACCCGGTGGTACCAGGTTCACTCGGCCTGGAATCGTTCTGGCAGCTGGTCAAAGTGTTTGCGGCTCATCGCTGGCAACTCGGCCCCGGTGCGACGTTTTCCACCCCTGCCCTCAGCGAAAGAACGACCACGGTTCCTTCTCCTGCAGACAAACACGAATGGGTCTATCGAGGTCAAGTCATTCCTAAAGACCAACTGGTGACCGTCACTACTGTCATCCGCGAGATCGACGATCAGCGTCGTCGCGTCACAGCCGAGGGATATCTTTCTGTGGACGGACGCGTGATCTACCAGATGAAGAACTTTGTGATGCAATGCAGGTGAATCACAACAGAATCAATGATCCGGTACTGCAACAACGTCGCCTTCAGTCAACGTCCATCGGAATGAACCATCGCCAGCAAGAGTGACATGAACGATGCCCTTCAGGGTGCGACCGCATAATTTGACGCTGAAATCGTTCGCGCCGCTTGTGATCGATTCGTATGTCCCCGTATCCCAGAGACTGACAGAGCCTCGATTGCCACTGACGGGGCCTTCGTAGGTCAGGTAGAGCAGTCGGTGGTCGGGGAGTCGCTCGGCGATGACTGCGCCTCTTGAATCCGGAGCCGAAAGCAGACGCCACGTGCGACACGATTCTCCTTCCTCCAGAAGGAAATCCCAGTGGGCAAATGGAAAATCGTGCGTCAGGATGGCATAGCGCGGCATGGGGTCTACACTGCGAAAGCGGACTAAAAAGTCATCGGTTCATCGAATTAGAACGCGTTTCATTTTACTGTTTCGCGAAGTTGGGGAAGATAGTAAGTTCATGGAATCCTGGAGGGAACCATAAGAGTATATTCGAAGGAGTTTCGCCGCGAGGTGCTGGCGGCGGGCAAGGGGTCCGAAAAGCGGCCACATCACCCAACAGATCCAAGAAACGGAATGCCGAAACCACTTTAGATCCCGGAGCCGCGACCGTCAGGGAGCGGTCTTCCTCTTCCATCGCACTAGCCAACCCAACCGCTCCCTCACGGTCGCGGCTCGATACGTTGGGCGATGCCGCTTTTGATGCCGCTACACTTAAGTGTCATGCGCTCTAGTCTTCAAGTTCCAGACTCAGACTGGCTCTTGCAATGCTTGCAGCAAACATGGTGACCAGGGCTTCTTCGCAGGTCATTCTGATCTTGAGGCCCGTGTCAGCAGGGCGAACATCCAATTGAATGGAATCCGGACGTTCACGAAGCGAGGCATAAGCAATCTCCAACAATTGCTTTGATTGTTCCGCGATAATTTTCTTCTTCTGGCCGTCGGAATCCGCTGCCACTTGCTCGATTTCTCCCGCAACTTCCTGTTCCTGGTCGGCAGCGTTCGAAGGACTCAACCAGTTCCTGGTGTGAAACTTTAATCCTACTGGAAACTGTGGTTTAACACTTGCCGTACGTGGGCTTGATTGAGCCTGAAGTGCCTCACGTAGCAATGCCGGTGGCCCAACAGTCGGGTCTGTTCCCAATGCGATCCAAATTGTTTGCGGCCCGATTGCAATCCAGACAGGACTCTCGGCAGAAATGGCGACATTCGCAAAAAATTCGTCGGTATTAGAATCTAGAACTGCTGCCAAGTGTCCAAGCCTGATGCGATGGACAGGCACCTCGTCAATCGTCTCCAGATCGTATGTCGTGCCAAGATCCTTAGCGAATTCGGTTAACACAATCGGCAGGGCCTCGGCAATTTGAGGAGTGCGACTGAGGCGCAGGCCCAGCAGGTATTCGGGTTGCTGCACAGGACCATGAACGGTCAGTCGCATGTCAAAGTGCCCTGCCTCCAGAGTAGTCGCCAGAGATTGGGAAATTTCTGCCAGGGCATTCGTTCCTGCTGATGCGGCATCGTTAAGTTTCAGTGACTTTGCCGATGTGAGCAATGCATCAATCAGCGGCTTGGCCATCCGCTGACTGATCGGCGTCGAAATTCCAAATTCAAGTTCAGGCTCTTCGGCTGGGGGGTGGAAAAACCCTCGCTTCGTAGAAAGTCCGCTGCACAGCTTCGCCAGTTTTCCGTTCTTGGGGCCAACCAGATCCAGATCAAAAACCATTGCTGATTTGTTCGGATCAAATTTCAAACCGAGATTGATTTCGTCAATCTGAGACACTGCGATATCAATCAGTTCCTGCTGGAAGGCACCCAGCGCTGTTCGCCAGCGGAAATAGACTTCAGGTTCGTCATCGAATCGCTGCAATCCTGCCGCAGTGGACATTTTGATTTGTTCACCAACAGTCTCACGGATTGCTTTCGGAATCCCGCGTGCCTGGACCGACAGAACGACATCACGATTGACCAGCAGGGGCCTCAGCAGTCCTGTCAGATCGGGGAGTGGTCGGTCGGGGGATTCGTCGGCGAAATAAAAAACATATTTACCGAGGACTCGTACTGGTTGAGCCTCCCCCTTTTCATTTTCGAAGTACCCGGGCTTTCCAGCCGTTGGAATGAATTTTTCATTGGCAAGCTTTCCGAACGATTCCATGAATACGGATGCGTCTCGAACGGGAAAGAAAAGGATGCCTCGCTCCAGGAATTGATCAGGATCGAATACGTCAATGACAGAGGATCCTTCCAATTTGTCACGCAGCCCCTGTTCTCCTTTCTCGTCGGTTAAAAACGAGATGATGCCTGCCGGTCGCGTCGCATCGAACCCTTCCGACTCCATCAATTTGCTCAAGCCCCCCGTTAACGTCAGCAGCAACTTGGTCGCTTGATCTGGCAGGCTGACGGCTTCCGCAAGTTGTTGAGATCGTTCGCGCAGGCGTTCGCCACTTGAAATCGCGAAAATCACCAGGGGATACTCGGGGTTCGCTGCTACTTGTCCGTTGCCGTCCGCCCCTCGCACTTGCGCGGCGAGCATGGGAAGAAACGCCAGCCATGCAATAATAATGATATGAAACGTTGTGGAAATCGCGAATCGGAACGCGGACAACGTGATCCGAGTTAGTTGCATCATGCGCATGGCTTTTCCAATCCATTGGTCGTTCAACAGGCTGTCGATGTCACAAGCAATGAGAGGCAGATTATAACTGAATTGTCTGAGTTTCGATCCTGAATTCGGTCGGCAAAATGGCGAAATTCATTCCCGATTTCAGGAATCATTTGTGTGTTTTCCGCAAAGACTTTTGGAATTCGGTAACCTCTGTCAGAATCGCAAGCTGCGTTGGCGTAGGCTGCGTTGCAGTTTAGGGGGGGCAATCCTAGAATCCGCTGGCTTTGCAGAGACCGGTTGGAAACTTTTTGTGTCTGCTGACCTGTGTTTGATGGCCTTCCTTTCCCATTTGGGCTGGGAAACTGCCTGAGAATTCCGTGTTTCACCCAGTTTGTCCTTAACGAGACAGCCAAACGAACCACACATGGATACATTCCACCCCATTCTGATTTACGCTGCGGTGATGGTGGGATTCGTCATTACGAATCTCGTCGTGATTCACCTCGTCGGTCCCAGTAAGAAAACTGCCGTCAAACAAATGCCGTACGAGTCCGGAATGGACCCGGTCGGCGATGCCCGGCAGCCGTTTGACGTCAAGTTCTATCTCGTCGCAATCCTGTTCCTGGTATTCGACGTCGAGCTCTTGTTCCTATACCCTTGGGCTGTCGCCGCTTACATCGACGATTCGGCGTTCGAAGGCCTGGGTGTCCCGTTGGCATTGCGACCAACCGTGTTCGGCGTAATGCTGGTTTTCATGGGAACGCTGGCGATTGCTTACATCTACGCGTGGCGTAAAGGGGTCTTCAAATGGCGATGAAAGACGTTCCCGACAATATTTTCATGACGACACTCGATGCTGCGGCCAGTTGGGCACGGGCCAACAGCCTCTGGCCAATGCCGTTTGCCACCGCATGCTGCGGGATTGAATTGATGGCGACCGCCTCCAGCCGGTTTGACCTGGCTCGGTTTGGCGCAGAAGTCATGCGGTTCAGCCCTCGCCAATGCGATCTGATGATTGTCGCCGGACGTGTTGCGATGAAGATGCTTCCCGTTCTGCAGCGCATCTGGTTGCAGATGCCCGAGCCGAAGTGGTGCATCAGCATGGGGGCTTGTGCTTGTACTGGCGGTGTTTTTGACACTTATGCCGTTGTCCAGGGGGTTGACCGATTTATTCCGGTTGACCTGTATGTGCCGGGCTGCCCACCTCGTCCAGAACAACTGATGGCCGGGATCATCTCCCTGCAGGACAAGATCAAGCATGGCGGAACATTGAACGGAACCGAATTCGCCCGACGCGATCATTCGACGGGTCCGATTCCGTTCGACAAGGACGAATTGATCCGCATCCGTGAAGCCAACGAACAACTGATCTCGCTGAACTGAATCTCACCGGAAGTTGAGCATGTCCACCGAAGACGTTTTGAAGTCGAAGTTTCCTGATGACGCACTGACTTTTAGTCAGTTTCGCGACAATCATCGCGTGGTTGTCCCAGCGGCGAAGCTGCAGGCGATTTTTAACTGCCTGAAGTCGGATCTTGGCTTTGACATGCTGTCGGAAGTGACTGCTGTCGATTACCTCGAGTACGAAGGTGCGACGGACCGCTTCGGTGTCGTTTATGTCTTTA
Organism: uncultured Schlesneria sp.; assembly: GCA_903911795.1. Taxonomy (GTDB): domain Bacteria; phylum Planctomycetota; class Planctomycetia; order Planctomycetales; family Planctomycetaceae; genus Schlesneria. Next base: position 2,723 of record CAIWEX010000954.1, on the reverse strand, counting down.
TCAACATTGCTACGGGCGAGCGACTTGTCTTAAAAACGTTCGTCAATGACCCGCAACCGACGCTTCCCTCCGCCTATTCCCTGTGGAAATCGGCGGATTGGCTGGAGCGAGAAGTCTTTGATATGTTTGGCATTACGTTTACTGGTCATCCAGATTTGCGACGTATTCTGACTCCTGACGAGTTTACCGCTCACCCGCTTCGCAAGGACTATCCGCTCAAGGGGCGTGGCGAACGCCATAACTTCCCGATTGTGACGCGAGCTGACAGCTAGCGGCATTTGCCGACGTGTAGTTTTCGACCGTATTGACGTTCATCGTTCCAGAGGCTTCCAATGCCGTTTGAAGTTTCCGATCTCGCTGAAATGGATGCTCCTGAAAAGGAGTATCTCTGGACGCTTAATTTCGGCCCGCAGCACCCGGCAACGCACACGACGTTGCGGCTGGTTCTGACGCTCGACGGCGAAACCGTTGTGAATGCAGTGCCGCATATCGGATACCTGCATTCCGGGTTCGAAAAGCTGGGTGAACATCTCGACTTCAACCAGTACGTCACCATCGTCGACCGGATGAATTACATCTCGCCACTGGCCAATGAAATTGCCTGGCATCACGCGGTCGAAAAGCTGCTAGGGATCGAAATCACCCCGCGCTGTAAGTATCTGCGGACAATCCTGGCCGAACTGATGCGTCTGCACGATCATCTGCTGAACGTCGGAACAACGGGCCTGGACCTGGGAGCGTTCACCGCGTTCCTGTATGCGTTTTATCAGCGTGAAAAGATCTACGACATCGTCGAATCGGCGTCGGGTCAGCGGTTCCACACCAGCTACACCCGCGTCGGTGGCGTGATGTTTGACGTCAACAATGCCTGGGTCGACAAGATTCGCGACTTCCTGAAAGGCTTCATGCCTGTTCATGCCGAAGTCCACCGGTTGTTGACCCGCAATCGAATTTTCATCGATCGTATCAAGGGGGTTGGCTACCTGAGCCCTGAAGACGCGATCAGTATGGGTGTGACAGGCCCCTTGGCTCGAGCGAGTGGCGTGCTGCGAGATTTGCGTAAGGACGAACCGTACCTGGCCTATCCCGATCTCGACTTCAAGGTCGTTGCATCGAAGGACGGCGATTGCTACGGAAGGTACCTGGTCCGAATGCAGGAAATGCTCGAAAGCGTGAAGATCATCGAGCAGTGTCTGGAAAACATCCCGGCTGGCCCTGTGAATATCGATGCGGAAACCCACATCGTTCCCCCCGCCAAGCCATCAGTTTATCGCAGCATCGAAGGGCTGATTCAGCACTTCGAAGTGATGATGCCAAATCGTGGCTACACCACACCGCGAGAAGAGATTTACGCAGCGACGGAATCGCCAAACGGCGAACTGGGATACTACATTGTCGGGGACGGAACGCCACGTGCCTATCGGGCGCGAACCCGTCCGCCGAGCTATATCCATTTTGCGGTCTTCCCGCACATCATCAAGGGGCACCAGTTGAGCGACGTGGTCGCGGTGCTTGGCAGTTTGAATATCATTGCAGCCGAACTGGACCGGTAATCTGGAGTCATAATGGCCGTGTTGAGCGAGGAACTGCGGAACGAGATCCGGGCGCAGTTTCCGAAATATCCGAACAAGCGAGCGGTGGTGCTGCCGGCGCTGCACCTGGTGCAGGATGCGCTCCGTCACGTCTCGATCGAAGCGGTTCGCGAAATCGCCGAACTGCTGGAACTGCATCCTTCTGAAGTTCACGACACCATGTCGTTCTATCAGTTCTTCAAGGATGAAAAGCATCAACTCGGTAAGCACCGGGTCTGGGTCTGCCGCAGCATCAGTTGCATGTTGCGCGGTGGCGAAGAACTGTTGCAGCACATGTGCGAACGGCTGCATGTTCATCCGGGCCAGACCTCTGCCGATGGCAAGGTGACGATGGAGTTCGCCGAATGCCTGGGGGCCTGTGAAGGTGCTCCGTGTGTTCTGGTGGATGACGAAGCCCACATGAATATCACGCCGGAAAAAGCAGACGAACTTTTGAAGAACCTGTGACAGAGTCCTGGAAGACCATGCCTGAATTCGAACCCGTTCTCCTGGCCCGTGTCGGCAAGCCCGACAGTCAGTCGCTGGAAACCTACCGTCGGGACGGTGGCTACGAAGGCTTCAAGAAAGCCCTCGGGATGGCACCGGTCGAAGTGACCACCCTCGTGAAGGACTCGGGCCTGCGCGGTCGCGGCGGCGCGGGTTTCCCCACCGGCTTGAAGTGGACATTCCTGCCCAAGGATCATCCCGGTCCGATTTATCTGGCGATCAACGCCGACGAAAGCGAACCCGCGACCTTCAACAATCGCATCCTGATGGAAGAGGATCCACATCAGATCCTCGAAGGGATCGCGATCAGTTGCTACGCCATCAAGTCCAAAACTGCGTATCTGTATTTGCGGTACGAATACGGTCGCAGCTACCGGGCGCTCAAGAAGGCCATTGAAGAGTGTTACGCTGCCGGAATTCTCGGCAAGAACATTTTTGGCAGTGGTTTTGATCTGGATGTCGTTCTGCATCGCGGTGCGGCAGCGTACATCTGCGGTGAAGAGACCGGACTGATCGAAAGTCTTGAAGGAAAGCGAGCCTGGCCACGTATCAAGCCGCCGTTCCCCGCTATCGAAGGCCTGTTCCGCAAGCCGACGATCGTTAACAACATCGAAACGATGGCGTGCGTCAAGAACATCCTGGATC
>CAIWEX010000953.1 GCA_903911795.1 uncultured Schlesneria sp. | reverse complement strand
GAACGGCCAATACGTTCCAGCATCCAGCCTGCCAGGAGTGTTCACTGCCGTGGCTTCGCTTGCCCGGGCAGTTGAAGCACGCGAACTGGCGAAGTCACAAGCCCAGGCGGCTGTCAAGCAACTGCCACCTCCTGCAACCGTTCCTGTCTCGCGCATCAATGCTGAAAAGGCGGCCGCTGTCGCGGCAACCCCGGTCCCAGCTAAATCGAATCCCAGCATTCAGGCTGTTGCGTCCGCTTCAAAATCGAGTCCCGTAGTTCAAACAATTGAACCGGAAGCAGCTCCCGAACCGAAGCCAGCAGAGCCCTTCGAACCCGTTCGTCCAGCATCGAATTATGGATCCTCATCCGGCGGGTTTTCGTCCTCGTCATCTTCGACGTATTCCACTTTCGGCGCCAACCGTCCGAGTACTCCGGCTAAGCCTGCACCTCGCCGTTCATCTGCCTCAGATAGCACGTGGCTCGCTGATACTCTCGAAAACTTGAAGGACCCCAAGGCGATCGGTTCGATCTGCGTCCTGTCCTTGATTCTGCTTGTTGTCGGCTGGGGATATCTCCCCAAGAATCGGTCAGCAGACATCAAGCGTTACAATGCGCTGAAGCAGATCGCTGATGAGATCCAGGCGAAACGCAGAACAGCACCGGCCGAACTGACGGCCCTGCAACAAAAGCTCGAAAAAACGGCGAAAGAGATCGCAAAAGAAGTTAAGCCGAACGCGAATCGCGAAGACTTGGCCAAGCTGAATCTGTTGTGGGCGACTCACGACGAAGTTCCCCGCATGACGGCAGCTGGTTTGGGCATGGAATCGCAGGCGGAAAAGAATTTCCACGCCAAACTCAAGGAAGTTGCGTATCAGCTGGGATTGGAGAAGCGACCGCCGGTTGATATGGCGATGCTCGCTGCCGCCGCACGCGATGATTGACGCGATTGTTGAGTTCTGATCGGTTTCCTGACACTATCATTAACAGTGATCAGGACGCCGATTCAACCTTGTGAACAGCATTCAGGTGAGCCGGAATCCGGCTCACCTGTTTTTTTGTATCGCGAAAACCAGTAGGTTGTCATCGCAATCCACCTGATTCAACAGCAACGAAAGATGGTCGAACATGATTCATCGAAAATCGTGGTTCTTCGTCTTGATGTCGATTCTATTCTTGGAACGATCGGCTGCCGCTGCAGACTCGATTGAGTCCCCGAAGTCGCCTGGTCTCGTACGTGGCATCAAGGTATTGCCAGACAAGGCTCCAGACTGCACATCGCTGAAATCCATCGTCGAAACCGTGACCCGAGGTTGCAAGACGAACGACGAGAAGGCGATCGCAGTCTACAACTTCATGCGATTAACACATTATCACCGCGCCTATCCGAGCGAAGCGGGCGGCGTTCCGGTCCTCAAGGAAATCAACTGCTACGGGTGGAGTCTATGTGGTGGTTTACATGCCGAACAATCAGCGTTGTGGCGTGAACTCGGCTGGAAATGGCGGTTCGTCGGCTGGCCGGGGCATACCACAGTCGAAGCATTTTATGATGGCCGCTGGCACTATCTGGACGTGTTCTTGAAGTTCTATGCCTGGATGCCTGACCCCAATCATCCAGCGGGTAGAACGATCGCGGGCGAGGATGATCTTGCGGCGAACCCTCAAGAACTGTTGCTCGACGCATTCATCGAAGACCCTGCGCGAAAAGTGTTCTACGCGAAGGGAAACGAATTTACGATGATTGGCGACAAAGCCAACTGGCAAGCCCCGACGTTTCTCGTTTGCGGTGACGATCTCGCGGGGATGATTCAGCCCTTGAAGCAACGCAATCGAGTCGGCGCGGAACCGGGTTGGGCTGGTATCAATCATGCCGATGGAGGCTATTCGGCCGAAGTCAGTCTCGCACCTGGTTTTGGCCTGACCAGTACCTGGGACAAATCGGAAGGGGCCTGGTATTGGGCGGGATCTTCCATTGCCCCATGCCACACGTGCGGTGACAAAGAGATCCGCAATTCCCCCGAAAAAGGTCCAATTGCCGAACCGTATCTGGGGCCCACCTGGAACTGTGAGAGCTACGCAAACGGCCAATTGACCTTTCGCCCTGACTTCGCACATGCCTCGACAATTCAATCATTCACGTCGATCGAAAACGCGAAGCTGAACGAAGGTGCGCTGGTCCCGATCGATCCCGCGAAGCCTGCCCGTGTCACAGTGCAACTCAAGTCTCCTTACATTCTGACTCAAGGGAAAGGGACCGCGGATGGACTCGATTCGTGTGAAGTCAGCGTGGATAACGGAAAGACGTGGAAGCGAGCGGAACTGAAGGATTTTGGAGCGGCTATTGGTGGTCAGATCCAGGCGTTTGTCAGGCTCACCTTCCAGAAACCGATCAAGAATCTTGAGCTGCAGGCAACAGTCCAAAACAATCCGTTTGCGTTGCCATTTTTATCGCCCGGAAAGAACACCATCACGGTGTCTGTCGCCGACGTAGCGTCGCTCGGTGAGAACAAGTTGGTTGTGACGTATGCCTATCGCAAGGGTTCGCGGCGTAAAAGTTACGAGCAGCTTTATCTCGAAGGAAAAGAGATCGCTCGCGGGCACGATGCGACGTGGGAAGCAACGCCGACGGTCATCCAGAAGGAATTCACTGCGGCACAACTTCCCGCACAGTTCGACATCGACATCCCGACACCACATGGTCAGTATCCTGTCTATCCCCGCATGGTGTTTGTCCGGCGAGAAGTGGTCGCACCGCAGCAGAAGCCGCTGCCTCTGCCTGCAGATGCATTACCCCCTCGATTGTCACCCGGTGACGAATTGAAGACGTTGCCGAATCCGCTTCTGGCGGGAACTCAGCCACCTCCGCCGCGAGTGGTCCGTCCGACGAAATCCGTTCAGATCGAATTGAAGCCAAGCCACTTTGTCACGCGATCAGGCGAAGTCCCAACCAGCGACATGCTGAAGTGGCCAAAAACAAAGCAAGAGGCGGTTGAACCAATTGCGTACCTGATTGGTGGCGACCTGAAGAATCTGCCGCCACTGAAGGAATTGACCGCAGCGAGGTTGATCATCCCCGTGGTACGAGCACACGAGAAAGCTCCGACACGGATCGGTATCACCATCCTGAAGGGACCATTCCTCGCAGGTCAGTCGTTCAACTTCGATCTGCTGGGTGATCCTCTGTCCACGGTCATCGTCCCGTCACTTCCTGCCAACGAGCCAGACTGGTCTCCGCCGAAGGAATTCAAGATTGATGTCACGCGACAGGTGCGATCGTTGATTCTGGGCGAAGCGAAGATTCACGGATTCGGACTACGAGTCGTCCCTGACCGAGCTGTCGACGATGGCTGGACTGTCCGCGTTCATCTTCCCAAGCAACCCAGGATTGTGTTGGAAGTGGAGACGTTTGAAAACCCGTAGTGCTCAGTCAATCAGCGCAATGGCTCTTTCAATGTAGGGTTGGACCAGCTCGCTTCGAGCGCAGGCCCACCATAAGAACACATCGAGAATTGACGGTGGGCCGGCGCGGCGAATCACCACTGGTCTCCACCTACTTTTGTGGCGTCACGACAGGGTGGCGGGGGCGCACCCGCTTTGGGGAAGCCCCCGTTCAAACGCGTCCCATTTCGGGGGCTTCTG
>CAIWEX010000952.1 GCA_903911795.1 uncultured Schlesneria sp. | reverse complement strand
TAAATCACAGACTTCGGTCGACGCTGGATCTGTTGACCAGGGTTTGCAGACGCTTCGTGGCGCAACAAATCAGACAGCGTCAGGCCGCCCAGTCCAAGTGCCCCGATACGAAGGACTTCGCGGCGACTCAAGCCTGCTGATGGGGAAAGATCGTGATTTGAAACCCTGAACATTCCGCCGCCCTGGAAAACAGCACACCGACACCACTTCACATCAGTGTAGGTTGAAGTGATGTGCCATAATTTGCAATAGGAACGCACGCTGGAGTCGCGATTTCGTCGGAATTCGGTCTGAACGAGTTCTGGCACTGCGGGTTACATTCCGGCGATCAAGGTTGGTCTTGACCGTTTGGGCGGTCTGTCGATAAACCCCGCGATTGTCATTGTCGCGAAGTGTGTCCGGAATTGTGGAGATCAAGCCATGGCCATTGCCAACGAAGCCCCCGGAAAAATCAGGGTGCGAAACTCGTCCGGACCGACGGAATCAGCACCGCGGCGACCGGTTGAGATGGCAATGCCAGGTGTTCATTCCGGCGCGAAACGATTGCTTTCAACTCTTCCGAAAGGAAGTTTGGTCGATCTCGGGGCTGGGCAAGGGGCACTCAGCGTCTGGGCTCACGAAGCGGGATTTGATACGACTGCCGTCGATTTTAATCGAGGCAACTTCCTGGTTGATTCGATCAAATTTGTCGAAGCGAACCTGAACCAGCCGCTGCCGATTGCGGATAACTCGTTCGACATCGTCGCCGCTCTGGAAGTGATCGAACATCTCGAAAACAGCTATGCGCTGTTGCGTGAGATCACGCGAATCCTGAAGCCCGGTGGCTACGCTGTGGTTTCGACACCGAATGAATCCAATCTGGCAGCGCGACTGTCGTATCTGTCGAGCGGTTTCTATTCGGATGCGGCCTATGTCATGCGAGTCCCCGGGCCGGGTGATTTCTACAATCCCCACGTCAACTGCCTGCCTCTTCCAACCTTGGAATACGCATGGCGACGGGCGGGCCTGACGATGGAACAGTTTGAAGTCAGCCGGTACCGTCCCCTGGCCTGTCTCTTGTGGCCATTCCTGGCACCGATTCAATGGCTGAAACTGGCCACGCGACATCACAAGAAGAAACATGCCGACGAAGCCACAGAGAAATCCGTCTATCGATTAATGAACGATCCTCGGGTCCTGACCGGACGAATTCTGGTGTTCCTGCTGCGTAAACCAGAGTAACCCCGTTCACAGTATTCCATCGGCACAGAAGTCTGAAATGGAATCTTCTTCGGATCTGATCGACGCGATTGAAATTTGCTGTCTGATCGAAGCGACGGCGCGCAAGCCCGGAAACGTCCATCCCTGCGCGGCGTTCGATGATCTCGCCTACGACGACTTTGTTCGAGCAGCTGCCGCCTCGGCAAAACCGCTGGCAAACAGCCGATCAGGCTCGCTCGGCATGGCTGTGCTACGGTCCGTCGAAGCGACTCAAAGCGTGACTCGCTCGAATGTGAATCTGGGGATTGCACTCCTGATCGCACCGCTGGCCTGTGTACCGGCTGGTCTGCCATTGGAAGTCGGAATTGGCAACATCCTGGCACGCACCTCGATTCAGGATGCTGCGGACACGTTTGCTGCAATTCGCACAGCAAAGCCTGGGGGACTTGGGAAAGCCACATCGCAGGACGTTCACGACCAGCCCACCGTGACGTTACGGGAAGCCATGGTCCTGGCCGCTGATCGCGATCGGATTGCACAGCAGTATGCGACGGACTTTGCCGGGTTACTCGATCGAGATCGACAGTGGCTCGTCGAGGAATGGAATTCGGCACATGAACGGTCTGAGCACTTAAGTTCAAACTGGCGGTGCGATGATCCCGTCTATTCGAATAGCCTGCCCCCCTGGGAAGTTGCGGTCATCCGGTTTCAGATGCGGCTGCTTGCCTCCACCCCTGATTCACTGGTCGTGCGGAAATGTGGTCAGGACATCGCCATGGAGTTACAGAATCGAGCGGTTGCGGTCGCGGAATCGGATTGGCCGAATGAACCCAGTGGCTGGAATCTGCTGCTTCAGTTCGATCAGTGGCTACGTGCCGATGGGCATCGGAGAAATCCCGGTACGACCGCAGACTTTGTTGCTGCAGGTCTATTTGCTGCGGTTCGAGACGACTTGATCCAGATTCCGTCTCGCGATGAAGTCGTACGGCACGCCGCTCGCATTCAGCAGCTCCTCGGAAAAACTGTGTGATTTTCAGATGCGGGAGTGTTAGACTCTGAGGGAAGTCCGATTCCTCTCCCCTGGGTCTTCTGACATGTCACGCACGCTTCGACAAATGCTGGTGCTCGCTTCGTTCCTGGTCCTGCTGGTTGCGTTTGGTTCTCCGTTTGTTCCCCCGGCTCTCCGAGGTCAGGTGAATAACAACGGAGGCAACAACCAGGGAAATAACAATCAAGGGAACAATAACCAGGGGAATAACAACGGCAATGCCGGCGGAATCAAGATCGACGCAACTGGCGTCGTCAGCCTGGCGATCGCTACTGATGCCAGCGGGGCCTTGGACAAGAAACGTCGTGAAGCCGTCGCCAAAAAGACCTTGAACGCGGATGTGAATCTTTCCAGCAAGCAGCGTTACGTCTCGCTTGTTGAACTCGAACAGGCGGTGGAACAGTCCCTGGCAAAGCAGAAGCCAATCTCTGACGAGGTCTTTTTCCTGGCGGGATTGCAGCAGATTGATGACATTCTCGTACTGCCGGAAACCAAAGATCTGGTCATTGTCGGCCCAGCCGAAGGATTCGTTCCTGATGCGGTGGGACGAATGATTGGCGTCGAAAGTGGTCGACCGACCCTGCGCCTGGATGACTTAGCTGTCGCGGTCAGAACCTTGGTGAAAAATCGCGAAATCGGCTGTTCCATCGATCCCGTGCCAGAACGTCTGGCCGACCTGCAGAATTTTATCAAACAGGGTGGCCCGGCCACAGCGGCGGTTGTCGAAGCACGATTCAAGCAGATGGACGATATCCTGGGTATGCAAACGGTTCGTGTGGATGGTGTCCCGGCAGAATCGCATTTCGGCATCGCGTTTGTCGAAGCCGATTACCGGATGAAGCGAATCTCCATGGGGCTGGAAAACCCCGGTGTGAAGGGACTGAAGAGTCACCTCGCAATGCTGGGGGCAGGTGGCAACACGATGCAGCGCTGGTGGTTTGTCCCACTGTACGACGCGATCTACCGCAGCGAAGATGGCCTGGCGTTTCGGTTCGCGGGTCAGCGACTGCAACTCCTGGCGGAAGAAGAACTCGCCGATGCCCAGGGAAATCGATTCGCGGCTGCGACGACCCGAGTTTCGACCAAGGCATTCGCAAAACAATTCACCGAGAAGTTCCCTGAACTGGCATCGAAGTCACCGATTTTTGCAGAGTTGCAAAACCTGACCGATTGGGCCGTGCTGGTCGCGTTAATTCAACAGGAAAAGCTCGCGGAAAAAATCGGCTGGCAAATGACGACGTTGCTCGACGAGCGTCGACTTTCGGTACCAACGTTCAATGCACCGAAGCAAGTTCCCTCAATGGTGAACTACAAAAAGGCGGGTGCGTCCATCATCGGACTGGTTGGTGGCGGGGTTGTCATTCATCCCGCTCAAACGGTGAACAAGTCGCTCGCAGCCGCATCAGGTGACCAACGGTTGGAATCCTCAAAGAAGACCGCCGCGACTGCGACTCGCAGTGAAGCTCATCGGTGGTGGTGGGATGCAGGGAAATAAGTGGGCGCCGATCCCGACAGGGGAGCCTTGCTCCAAGATCCACCAATCATCCCATCCCCTTCCCCGCCGCTTTCCGTCGCCGCCCTGTTTGCGTACACTCGTGCCTGACCGAATCAACTTTGGAAAGGCACCCAATGTCTGCAGCGAATCCGTTTGTCATTGACGTCTCTATGGCCACGTTTCAGAACGACGTGGTTCAGAAATCGATGGAGACTCCAGTTGTCATCGATTTCTGGGCACCCTGGTGTGCTCCCTGTAAACAACTTGGGCCGATCTTGGAAAAACTGGCCGCAGAATTTGGCGGCAAGTTTATTCTGGCCAAGGTCAATACTGACGATGAACCACAGATTGCTCAGGCTTTCGGGGTCCAGTCGCTGCCGACCGTTTTTGGACTCGTTCAGGGAAATCCGGTCGATCAATTTGTGGGACTGATGAGCGAAGAGCAGATCCGCACATGGCTCGCGCCCATGATCCCCTCCCCGGCACAGATCTTGGCGCGTGAAGCCATGGAACTGGTCGAAACCGATCCTAAAGCGGCTGAAGCAAAATATCGCGAAGCACTGGCACTCGTCCCCACAGAAGACTCGCTCAAGATCTGTCTGGCCAATGTGATCTTGAAGCAAGGACGCCTTGAGGAATGTGGTTCCATTCTGGAAGCCTTGGCAGCGCGAGGGTTCCTGGAGCCGGAAGCTGAGCGATTGAAGAGCGAAATGGAAGTCCGCATGGCGGCCGCAGAAAGTGGCGGAGTGGAAGAAGCTCGCAAGGCCGCCGATGCCGATCCCGCGAATTTGATGCTGCGGATTCAACTCGCAGACGCCTATGCTGCAGTGTCGCAACACCGGAAGGCATTGGAAATCTGCCTGGATGTCGTCAAGCAGGACTTCGGCGAGGCTCGAGCCGAAGCCAAGTCGACGATGGTTAAAATCTTTGACATGCTGGGACCCGCCTCAGAACTGACCGGCGAATTTCGACGTCAATTGGCGACCGCCCTGTACTGATCCGATTTTGGACTTCTGTCCCCGATCATCGAATCAGACACTTCAAAAGGGTCCGATGCGAATTTAGAATGCGGGGACCTACCGAGTTCATCCCGCCTTGAGGATCACCGAAACGATGTCGATTTTCCGCTCTCTGATGCTAACACTTTGCGCCATTGTTCTCTTCAATTCGAATTCATTCGGCCAGGATGCTGAACCGGTTCGCCCGAAGGGAGTCGTGAACTTCACATTTGATGAGGAGTCTGGCTCGGCGAAAGATTCTGCAACGGTCGGTCAGGTTGCGGATGAAGGGAAACTGATCAACGATCCCGTGCGAGTTTCCAGCCCCTTCTGGAATCAGACTGGTAAGAAAGCAATTCAGCTCGATGCCGCTCGCCAGCAGTACATCGAAATCGCCGATAGCGCTGATGTCGACGGGCCAAATGCTGTTTCATTTGGACTGTTCGTCGTCAATCTGGCTGAGCCAACCGACGCCACTTACCACGGCCTGGTTGCCAAGCGAGGAATGGAGAATACGCGAGCTTCGACCAACTACGGCATCAACTTCCAGATGCAGGCCGATAACTTCCAGGTCTACATCCACGATGGCACGAACTACAAAGTCGTCACCTACAGCGCGAAAGAAGCCCTGCCCTACCGCAAACTGGTGTATCTCACCGCGACGTTCGAAGTGGCCGATGCTCCGAAGCAGGATGACGACACAGACGTCGATGACCTGAAAATCATGTTGTTTGCCAACGGAGAACCGCTGACGCCCAAGACTTCCCCCACCGGATACATCGATGGGAAGCAAGGGTGGATCAAGGACGTCGCTGTCGCTGGCCTCGTGAATAACCTGCCTGTGACCATTGGACGCAGCGAAGTCGTCGGTGAATACCTCAGTTGCGTCATCGACGAATTCACGCTGTTTCAAACCGCCCTGAATCCTGCGCAGGCCAAGAAATTGTTTCTTGAGGTGGCGGGTGCGAATGTTGCCGAGTTAATTGCTCAGGACAAACCCGTTCCCACGGTCGTGCCGGTGATCGGCAGTCTGTCGCAACCGGGTCTGCAAATCGGCCAGACGACTCAACTGATCGTCAACGGCAGTGATCTCGGGCCGAATCCTGCTGCAGTGTTTCCAGTACCAGGAGTCACCTTTGCTGTTGCCGAGGGCTCTGCTCCAAATCGACTGGTTCTCAATGTTACGGTCCCCCCCACCACCCCTGCTGGGATTTTCCCGTTCTGGGTTCGCTCGCAGATTGGTATCAGCAAATCAGTGGCATTGGCCATCGACAGGTTGCCTCAAGTTCCGGCTGGAAATTCCGCACCAGACAAACCCGCAGCACTTCCGGCAGCGTTCTACGGCAATCTGGCCGGAGGCCAGCAGCAGCGAATCTACTTTGCCGGCACGAAAGGCCAGCGGATTGTTGCCGACGTCGAACTGAAGCGCCTTGGAGGTCCTTCCAATCCTGTTGTGGAAATCAAATCTCCCGAAGGAACACCCATCGAAATCGGCTGGGGAAACAGTTCCCTGAAGGGGGATGCCCGTGCCGAACGAGTTCTGCCGAAAGATGGAGTCTACTCTGTCGAACTCCACGACCTGACATTTAACGCCCCCGGCCAGAACCCGTTCCGTCTGAAAATTGGCGATCTAAAAATTGTGGATGCGGTCTTGCCAGTGGCCATGGGAGCGGGACCCGTTGATGTCCAGCCGGTCGGCAGTGGGTTTGCACCGGGAACGCGAGTCACAGGTCAGTTTGCGGTACCTGTCGAAAGTCGCCTGGGTCTGCTGGCGCTGCCTGCCGAATCTGGCATCGTTGCGGCCTTGCCGAGTATGCCGGTCAGCCTTGGGACGGAAGTCGTCGAAGCACCGCGCGCTGCAGATGGATCGCCACAACCAGTCGATGCCACATTCGCTGCTCCCGAGAAACCACTGGCAATCAGCGGTGTGATTTCTGCGAAAGGCGAGCAGGATCGCTACCTGTTGAACGTCACGCCTGGAAAGGGACTGCGATTCACACTGCAGGCCGATTCACTGAATTCACCTCTGGAATCAGAACTCAAGATCCTCGGCCATCCCGCCGGAAATCTGCTGGCATCGAGCAGTGATCAGCCTGTGATCGGTGATCTTTCGCTCGATTTCGGCGTCCCTGCGGGAGCCACACAGATCCAGATTCAGGTCACCGATTTGTTTGGTCGTGGCACGCCGCGCAGCTTTTATCGGCTGGTGATCGAACCTGCCGGGAAACCGACGTATTCGCTGATGTTGAATACGCCAACGATCAACCTTCCGGAAGATGGTTCCGCAATGATGGAGCTGCAGGTAACGCGAGCAGGCTATGCCGGACCGATTCGACTGACGGTTGCTGGAGATAATTCGGTCATCGTTTCGCCCAATGAAATTCCCGCCAACATGCAGGGAAAAATGCTGTTGAGACTGGTTCGCGCAGGAAAGCCAGCCGACGGGGTTGCTCCACTGCTGCGAATCGTTGGAGAATCTGTCGGAGTCGAACCGGCGATCAAGAGTACCGCGAAGCTGCTGACCGGTGTCATCGCACCGACGTTTATCGACACGATGGCTGTCGGGACCACACCCTCGTCTGGCCTGTCGCTAGATCTTCAGCAGTTGCCTGCCGTTCTTTATCGAGGTCTGTCGGTTGAGATTCCATTGACGATCAAGCGGCAGGCGGGTCAACCTTCGTCGACTGTCCCCGTCAAACTGTCGCTCGATTCGACAGAACCTGTTCGCAAGCGAGATAACAACAATCCTGCTGCAGGGAATTTCCCTGTTGTGTCCGCTTCCCCTAAAATGGTCCAGCCGGGCGAACCCGAGCAATCCTCGGTCAAGCTGACGGTCCCCGTGGAAGTGGCAGAACCTGTGATTGATTTCGTAGTCAAAGCCGAAGCAACACCTCACGCATATTCCGAACGAGTTCTGGCAACAGCGTATTCCCAACCCTTCCGTGCCGATATCAAGTCGGCAGTGGCTCCCAAGGTGGACGATCCAACACTCGCTGTTGTCGCGGAGTCCGATCACAAGGTCACCGGTCAACTGCAACGGGTAGCAGGATTCACTGGGCCGGTCGAAGCGACAGTTGTTGGATTACCAGCGGAGTACATGGTCCAGGCCGCCACGATTGCCGGCGATCAAGACAAGTTTGCCATCACCATCAAGGCCCCGAAGGTCGCCGCAGAAACGCCCGTAGCAAATGTGAAGTTGAGAATCACATCAGCGGGCAACCTGCTAGTGGCAGAGATCCCCGTCAACGTGAAGGTTATTCCGAAACCGTAAAGATCAGTCAGGATGGGTGCCACGGCCACACAGCTCATTGTTTTGTGCCATGCTCAGATTGATGCAAAGTCATAATGGCACCACGGTTTCATAAGGGTGCCACGGTATTGGAGTCTTCGACAAGGCCGTGGCTTTGATGAAACTTGACGATGTACGAATGGCAGGTCTGGCTGGCCGCCGACTTGATGCAAGCCGAGCCCGACCGTGCAGTGCCGAGGATCAACCAGACGTTGAAGGCACAGCACCCATCATCCGGAACGCGCTAACGTCCGGTTCCGAATGACGAGTTACGTACATGCCCAGAAATCCTGCACGGCCTTGTCCAAGACCGTGGCACCCAACGTACGTAACGACAATCGTAGCTGAATTCGTGAGAATTCAGGGGTTCCAACCAGTCTCAGAACTCTGACGAGTTCGGAGACTGGTGTATTTCTGCTCCAGGTTGTTCTCTATTTTGCGTTCAGGCCGTTCGCTGGTGACGGTTCACCTGTCTCACCCAACGCAAGCTTGAAGATCGTCGGGTTACGCAGACCGAGTGCGATCCAGATCACGACGCCAAGGATCACCGGGAAAAAGTTCATGTCGCCAACTCGCAAATGAGTCACCTGGGCTCCGCCGAGGTATCCGGTCAACAGGATCGCGCCCAGGAAACCGGTCCGAGGAATGATGAACAGGATCGCGATGATGACTTCCAGGATCCCGATGTTGAACATCAGGTCGTTTTTGAAGCCCATCTTTTCAAACATCTGGGCCTTCCCTTCCCATTCCGTGAATTTCCCCATCGCACTGGCACCGCCAAGGAACGCGGCCAGCAGAAAGCTCAGAATCCATCCGGTCAATTTTGATTTGGACATGTGGTCAAGTGACTCCTGAATATGGTGTCGCGGGTTTTGAACGTCGATCGTCCTGGAACTGTCGGTTCGACCTATTGTCCAGCCTGTGTGGACGGCGTTCGGTAATAGTGGGCGGTCATAAATCTCTGCCACTCGCCGGATGATAGCAGGACTTGCGAAGAAAGCACTCGATGGTTGTCGTCGATGAACTCGATGGAATCCTGATACCGAGCCATCGTCCCCTCATCGGAAAAGCTCGGACCTTCGGAGTCCAGAATCAGCT
>CAIWEX010000951.1 GCA_903911795.1 uncultured Schlesneria sp. | reverse complement strand
GTGAAGGAAAAGGAAGTTGCTTCGGGAACTTTACGAGCGGCAACGGCGATATTGTCTTCAGGGTGCAGACGTACAAACGGGGCGGTGCTCATTGGGGCCTTTCAAGAGGAACGGAATTCTCTGGCAGACTATTCGTTTTGAAGAATTCCGGCAATCCGTCTGGTCTCAATTCTCAGGGGCAATATCTTTTTGAAGCTCGGCAGTAGGATGGGACCAGCGGCGCTTCGCCGCGCACGCCCACCACAAACAGAGGCATCAGCGCATCCATACAAACAAAGCTGGTGGGCCGGCGCTCGAAGCGAAGTGGTCCCACTCTACATGGGAAAAGCCGTTTGCGCTGCCTCAATTCTCGACAGCGGCCTTGATCGACTCGCGATATCGCGAAGGAAATACCACAACCAGTTCGTGGGACGGCGGAGTGCCTGGGTTGCAAATCGCATCTCTCAAGATCGATAAATAGGTAGCGGCCTCACCTGAGTCGCGTGCGAGTGGCAGATCGTCATGAATTAGGACGATCTTTGTCGAAGCCGGGATCCACGACAGGTCTCGCAGGCATTCTTCAAAGGCGTCCCAGTTCCAGCCGAAGTAGCCGGGAAAGTTTAATC
This sequence comes from uncultured Schlesneria sp., assembly GCA_903911795.1. Lineage (GTDB taxonomy): Bacteria > Planctomycetota > Planctomycetia > Planctomycetales > Planctomycetaceae > Schlesneria. The sequence continues at coordinate 2,008 of CAIWEX010000951.1, read as the reverse complement.
CCAGTGCCAGGATCGCCAGCAGCTGTTTTTTTGTGACGATTCCCGCCGGGATTCGAACAACGCGTGACGATGTCTCAATTGCCCAGTCCCCGTTTGAATATTGGAAGTCGTTCAAGTCCTGGAAACTCATGGCGACGACTTCTCCCGGATCTTGACGAACGTCTTGTAGTGGTCAGGTGTGTACCACGCGTCGCCATCAGTTCCAATGATCACGCGCTGAGGACCTGGACCACTCAACTTTGGTGTCGGATGGACGTACTCCTTGTAATAACCAGACGGTTTTGCGGGAAGTCGTCGTTCACGGTTCTGAAAGACCGTTCCATCATTGCGATGCGAATTGCGATCACCTTTGGCGATCCGATCGAGCGTTGGCTGCAAGTCGATCGTGCCGCTGAAAACAACGTGACCATCTTGATCGCGAATTTTTTGATTTTCGATGCGTGTTTTTGGCGCGGCTACCTGTTGCGGGATAGCTTTCGGCAATGACTCGCCCGCAGATTCGCTTTTCCCCGTTGAGCGAACCGTGCGAGCTGCTGTGGGAGCAGTGTCAGGTTCAGGCGTGACTTGAACCGGAATTGGTTGCCGGGACTCATCCCCTTCCACGGCCTGATTTGAATCCTGGTGCGTTGCTGTCTCTGTTCGCGGTGCAACGGGGGGAGATGAAGTTTGCCACCACGAGACCACGACCACTCCCAGAAAAATCGCGATGATCAGCCAGGGAGGCAGGTTGGGAGTTTTGCCTTGAGGCATTGACGATGGGCGTTCGGACATTCAGGTTTCTCGCTTTGTCGATGTATTCACTTTGCCAATGAATTCAGCAAAAACTTCATCCGGGGCGCAACCAACGAATCCCACGCTTCATCCAGTCCTTCTCTCATGGCTTCGGCTGGAGGCGCAGATTTGCGTGCGGCGAAAATTCGCAGAACGCGTGACAGTTCTACTCGATCCTGATCGACCAACGGCAGATTTTCGACGAGCGTCTGGATTTCTGGTTCGTTCAGTTCCTGCAACGTCTGTGAAGTCGCCAGCAGTACCTTTCCCAGAGCCGAATCGCTCTTCAAAAAGGGCTCGTAATCATACTGAAAGTGCTCTCGCTGCAGGAGAGTCAATCCACGCTCTGCAAATTTTGTCTTCAGCGTGGGATTCAGCATCCCAAACAGATACGAGGCCGCCAGATTTGCGATCGGTCCAGTCTCGGGACTTTCCAGCAGATTACCGACCGCACGCTGGGAATATTGTCCTCGACGATTTTGCACAAACACAAATTCGCGACTGATCGTCCAAGCCCATGAGGTATCAGGAACGAGTGATCTGGCGACCGGCAAAATCATCACGGACCAGCCTGCTGGAGGCAGTTTCTTTTTGGGGTCCGCTTCATAGGGAATTAAAAAACCATCGTCGCTTTGATTGAACATGTTCACTAGCAGACGGTCAAAAGCAGAAAGCGCTCCCCGTTTCAGGACAGATTGGATCAGCGCTGTCAAAGCCGCATTTCGGGATTCGGCTGATGGTTCTGGAATAATCGTAGCCAGAAACGACAAGAGATTTGAAATCGGAGCATCCTCGGCGCGAATCAGTCGCGAGCCTTGGATGTGCGTTTCGAACTGCTTCTCTAGTTTATCATAGAGGCCCGGTTTGCAATTGATCACAAGTTGCGACAGGGGGCCTGCGTTAAATTCAACTTCCATCAACCTGCCTGACGTCGCATCGATGGCAACTCGCTGGGATGGATCGTTGATCGAGAGAACTCCTTCTTGAAGTCGGACCAGCTCTTTGTTCCTCGTGGCCTCTCGGATGGCTGCAACCGGGTCAGCTGACATTTGCAAAATAAACGGCGGAAGCCCCCCTTCGGAATTCTCGCGAATTCCAGTGCCAAACGTGAACTTCGAAATCTCGCCGCTGGAACTCGGACGCTGCGCTGTCCAATGCATCACTCCCATCACACACTGGTGAATATTCCGCGTTTCAAATCGCAGTTTGTGGTGGGGTGAATACATTGATACCAGGT
>CAIWEX010000950.1 GCA_903911795.1 uncultured Schlesneria sp. | reverse complement strand
TGACGGCATGTCATGGACGACATTCCGTCCCGTTCAATCCACCAGCGACGCAGGTACGTGGCACTCTCGGCCAACCGGTTGCTGACAATCGGAATCTCGTAACTTCGCGAGCCCAGATCGACCTGGACTGTCGTTTCTTCGTTGGACAATTCGTAATCCTGTGTAAGCCGAAAAAAATGTAGTTCAAATCGAGAATTGCAGATTTTTGGTGTGATCATTCCGCGGCGTGGAAAGCCCTGCAACGTTTACGAGGTTGTGGCCTGGGTCTCTTCAGCCACGCTGAAGCTGTCGGAATCTCGAGCAGTATTGTAGACGATCAATTCAGCGAGCAATCCGATGGTCATCGCCTGAGCTCCCAGTAATGTCGATGCAATCGAATACGCCAGCAGCGGGCGATTTCCGATGGGCGTTGATGGCCAGACCGCAAAGACATTCATCAACAGCCACATCAGCGCCAGATATCCGAGGCCCGTAAAGCCAACACCAAAACAGACCAGGCCGATCCATCCCAGCATGTGGTGTGGACGTTGTCCGTAAACAATCAGAAATGACACCGTCAGCAAGTCCAGAAATCCGCGAGTAAATCGCCGGATGCCATATTTCGAATAGCCATGCTGTCGAGCCCGATGATGAACACCGATCTCAGTCACGCGAAAACCACGTGCATGAGCCAGCACCGGAACAAACCGATGCAGCTCGCCGTACAAACGGATCTCACGAGCCACCTGGCACCGAAACAGCTTGACCCCGCAATTGTGATCGTGCAGTTTCAAGCCCGTCATCCGACTGACCAGCCAGTTGAAAACCCGGCTGGGGTAAACCTTATGCCAGGGGTCAAGGCGTCGCTGTTTCCAGCCGTTGACGACATCAAAGCCTTCATTGAGCTTGCTGATGAAGTGCGGGATCTCGGCCGGATCGTCCTGCAGATCGGCGTCCATGGTCATCACCAGTTCGCCGCTGGCTCGCTTCAATCCAGCGGTCAGAGCCGCCGCCTTGCCGAAATTTCGGCGAAATCGGATCCCCTGCACGCGAGAATCCTCGTGCGACAACTGAAGAATCGTCTCCCACGACCCGTCGCGAGAGCCGTCATCCACAAAGATGACCTCAATTTGCAGCGATTCGCTCGCCGCCGCCTGAGAAATCTGCGAGTGCAGTTCTCGCAGGCTTTCCACTTCGTTGTAGACCGGAATGACCAGTGAAAGTTTCATAATGCCAGGAGTGTCAGCGTTCAATCGATCAGGATCAAGCGTGCCCCCACCGGCAAACAGTCGTTCAAACGACAATTGTCTTGACGTTTTATGCCGGGGTGACTACAATTCCGGTATGACAGACTCGATGCCACGTGACGTTCGGGCTCCACGGTTTGATTCGCTCTATCAGGAAGCGTATCTGAACCTTTGGAGAACGTACGATCGATTGAAGGCGATGGAAGACGAACTGTTTTCACGGTTTGACCTGTCGGCCCAGCAGTACAACGCTTTGCGTCTGCTGGAAGCCTCACACCCGCACACAGTCCCGACACTGACGTTGGGGGCCCGGCTGATTTCGCGGGCTCCCGACATGACCCGGATGCTCGATCGACTGGAAGAGCGAGGTCTGGTGCATCGTGAGCGGCGTCCTGAAAACCGCCGTGTGGTGGAAGTGGGGATCACCGACGCCGGCCTGAAGCAACTGTCGGAATTGGCGGATGCTGTCCAGGATTGCCATCAGCGCCAGCTGGGGCATCTCTCCCATCCCGACCTGAAACACCTTGTCGAGTTACTGCATGCCGTGCGATCACCTCATGAGGAGGCAGGGAGCACATGGCGAAAACCAACGACGCATTTCCAACCGCAGGAATCTCACTGATGACAACTCAGCCGCACGTGATCGTAATTGGTGGTGGCCCTTCCGGGACAACAGCCGCAACCCTGATTGCCCAAAAGGGTTATCGAGTTTCGCTGTTTGAACGTGAGAAGTTCCCTCGATTTCATATCGGCGAATCGCTGATTCCCCAGACCTACTGGGTCATGAAGCGGTTGAACATGCTGCCGAAGATGAAGTCGAGTCACAATATCAAGAAGTACAGCGTCCAGTTCGTCGGTTCCAGCGGCCGATTGTCTGAGCCATTCTATTTCGTGGATCACAAGCCTCACGAATCGTCGCAGACCTGGCAGGTCCGACGTAGTGAGTTTGACCAGATGATGCTGGAGAACGCCGCTGAACATGGTGTCAGTGTGCACGAAGGTGTGCGAGTTCTTGAAGTCCTGTTCGAAGGAGATCGTGCGGTTGGCGTCCGGTTACAGGACGAATCAGGGCAAGAACGAGTCGAACGGGCCGATGTGGTCGTGGATGCCAGCGGACAGAGCACCCTGATCCAGGGGAAACTCGGGCTGCGTGAATGGGATCCGATCCTGAAAAAGGCCGCCTGCTGGACCTATTGGGAAGGGGCACATCGCGACGTCGGCCGGGATGAAGGTGCGACCGTGGTGCTGCAGGTTCAGGGAAAAGCGGGCTGGTTCTGGTACATCCCCCTGCACGACAACATTGTCAGCGTGGGGATCGTCGCTTCGTACGACTACCTGTTCAAGAACCGCGACAGCAAAGATTTCGAGACCATCTACCACGAAGAAGTCGAAAAGTGTCCCGCAGTCAAAGAACGCATCAGCATCGGGAAGCGGGCTGACATCTATCGCGCCGCCAAAGAGTATTCCTACCGCGCCAAGCAAGTCGCAGGAAACGGCTGGGTGCTGGTCGGCGATGCCCTCGGATTCCTCGATCCGCTTTATTCCTCGGGAGTCTTGCTGGCCCTCAAATCGGGTGAACTGGCCGCAGATGCCGTCTGTGAAGGCCTGGCCAAGGGTGACACATCACGATCACAACTGGGCTGCTGGGAAGCAGACTACTTCCGCGGCATGGAACGCATGCGGCAACTGGTCTGTGCCTACTACTCAGGCCTCAGTTTCGGTCGCTTCGTCTCTCAACATCCGCATCGTAAGGGAGACATCACCGACCTTCTGATCGGCGATCTGTTCCGCCCGGAACTCGACGAAACCCTGCGGTTAATCAACGAAGCGGTCCAGGCTCATACGGCTGTTGAAGCCAACTGATCGCAACGATTGACCGTGTTAATCACAACGATTCCCATACGGACGAAAAAATCTGTCGCCGTTTGGGAATCGTTTCATTTACGGCCTGGATGAATTCGCAGCAGCCAAGGGTGGCCTCGGTTGGCTGCTTTGAGCCTACCGAGGTGACGAAGTCACAGGAAGCTTCGAAAACAGGAAGGGGGGTAAACTTCTCGTCGCGTCGCGTTGCGACCCAGCCAAATCGCAGGGAGGCATGGGACGGAAACTTCCTGGGGATGCTTCCGAACATGAATCGCGGTAAGCTTCAGGTCTTTGAACGTGAAGTGGTGAAACGACTGCGAGGTGCCACAGCGGGACCCCAGCGGAGCTGATACAAACACGTCGATAAACGACACGATCAGACCAGGGAGACCCAGAGCCGACGTGTTGTTCGCTATTCCATCCGACACCGTCGACTCAATAACTGAGTATCTGCATTTGGCTGCGAAAAGACATTTTCTTAATTGTGGTGGCTGTTCATGTCTCGAATCGGGTCAGGGTACGTAAAAGACGCATTTACCAGCCACCCGGTATTGACGCGGGTAGCGATTGTGGCAGCCATTGCAGCGATGCTCATTGTTGCTTACGTTGGTTCCTATTTCGCGTGCAAGACAAGAATTCCGATAACGACGTATGAAGGTACACCCCTGTATTATTTCAGCAAGAATCGTCGCGTGAATACAGGCATGTGGATCGTTTTCTGGCCGATTCATAGAAGCTCTACGATCAAAGTGCCGAAAACGTTTCGCGAATGGATGATTGAGCAGAAGAATTCTTCGGACATTTTCATCTACGACGTTTCTGACTTCGAGGGAATACTTGATCGTGATGCATATCAGGAAGGCGGAAGGCACTGATCCACTGCAAGGTGAAACGATGAAGCAGAGAGGCCTCGGTTCGAACGCTTGAAATGGGTAAACTTCTCGTCGCGTCGCGACCCGGGTAGGCCAAGTACGGCCAACTCTGCGATTCCTTCCAGATACACGTTCAATCCGCTACCCACCTCCGGCTTTGACCGCCTCATTTTCTTGCCTCACCTATTTTACAGGTAAAGACTTAGAACTCTCCAATTTTTCCAAATCAGCCGCAGTGGCGTTCAACACATTGACGGCCACCGGAAAAACACGAAATGGATGAGCGTGTACACTAAGCAAGTACTGGAGCATTCTATGTGTAATAATTCCACCAAAGTAATCGGAGCCGTCCCAGCCCTGAACGTCAACAACACTATCGGTGATGTCCTTGGGGGTGACGACGAGTAATTTGCGTTCGTCAGCAGCATCCGAGCCAAGATCTGAAACCCAGAAACGAACTTTGCAATTTGGGCATTCCGGCGGCAAATTCCGACATTTCCGGCAAATCGGTTCGCACCCGCAATTAAAACACTTGTAGGGATCGGGGCGGCAAGCGAATTTCACAGTTCCCGTGGGAGCGTCACTGGCAATTTGAAACCATCTTCCGAGAAGGTGTCCTGGACGCCGTACGAAATCGACTGCAGACACATTCAGCCCGATGAGGCCCGATGTCAGCAATTGAACCGCAAGCTGCTCATTGCAAAAAAACTCGCCTGTCATCTCGGCCCAGGCAATCGGCCCAGTTTCGCACCCGTCTCGCACATCAACCTTACAACGCGCCTGCCGGTAGTAACTATTCGCGCAGCAGAATCCACGGTAGAGACGGTAACCCGAGATTCGACGCAGTATAAGACCGTCTTCTTCATCTTGCGCTGTTGCCATTGACATCTTTCCTTCAACGTCCGTTTCATTGAATTCTTCTGGGTCTCGATCGCTCATTTGAAGGTCGTAAAAGTACCCCCACCGAGGTTCAATCGCACCACGTTCGAATGTATTACGCATCAATCGCCTCTTTGGCTATTTCGGCAGTAGACCGGTCTTTATGTTCATGAGATACTTCAGGTATTTTATGGGATCGGACTCCGCACCTGTGACACCAAGAAACCGAATCATCGCAGGGTGGCCTCGGTTGGCTGCTTTGAGCCTACCGAGGTGACGAAGTCACAGGAAGTTTCGAAAGTTCGAAAGAGGTTAAACTTCTCGTCGCGTTGCGATCCGCGTAGGCCGAGCAGGACCAGCCAGGCCACCCAGCGGTATTCTATCCCGTAAAATCATTTGAGTGAAAAGTAACGGGGGCCGCTGCGCTGGTTCCATAGGATGATTGAGCCATTCGCATGGCACGTGGGCAGATAGATTGAATCTGCAATCTTCATTCGAAGCAATTCGGTTCCGCTGGGGATATGCCAGAACTTCATCGTTCCGTCGGCGGCGGTCGAAAGAAGGCATTTGTCGTTGTCGAGGAACACGACGCCGGTGATTCCTCGTTGATGTTCGGCACGATCGATCACAGTCTTTCCCGTTGCCACTTCGAAGACGCTGACATGTTTGTTGAATGGAACTCCACGAAGTCCCGATGCAATCAATTTGCCGTCGCTGCTGAAGCAGAGTTGCATGGGATGCGTCGCATGGGAGATCTCACGAACTTTCTTTCCAGTTTTCACTTCGAAGATGTTCACGGTATTCGATCCACCAGTAGCGCCATGGATTTGATCGTCACTGAAACAGAACGCTCCTCCTGCAAAGAGGCGTGGCCCGACCACGCCGATTTCCACGTCACCAGCGACATCCCACAGGACCATTCCGGCTTCGGTATCCGCAATCAATTTGTCACCGGTCTTGTCGAGGCTCACGTATCGGGTCACTTCACTTCCTTTGACGAAGGACTTTGTTTCCTTCCAGGTTTTGGTGTCCCAAATCACAATCCCACCTTCG
>CAIWEX010000949.1 GCA_903911795.1 uncultured Schlesneria sp. | reverse complement strand
CATGACGCTGGTTGGTGCCAATGAGATGTTTCGTTGCTACCGCTATAAGCCCGGCATGCGTTTTGCGCCGCATGCCGATGGTCCGTTTGTTCGAAATGACAATGAACAGAGTTTCTATTCGTTCCTGGTCTATCTCAATGACGGATTTAAAGGCGGCGCCACGACGTTCTTTACGAATCCAGAGGTTGCAATCCAACCGGAGACAGGTATGGGACTGTTATTTCAGCACCCGATCATTCATGAAGGGAGCATCGTGACCTCCGGCGTGAAGTACGTCGCAAGGAGTGACCTGATGTATCGTCGCAAACCTGCTTAATGCGGGGTGGCCCGGCTTGATTCAGGCCGGGGGCAGAAATGCGGCGTTGGTTCGCGGAGCGAACCACGACTATCAGGCACCGGACTCAATACCGCTGCTTCTGCTCATGAGACTGGGCGTTCACACGTCGCAGACTTTCGCTGCGTGGCGCAGAGCTTCGACCTTATCGGGCCAGGTTGGAATGAATTCCTGGGCCACGAAGCCCTGGTAGCCGGTCTCAAGAATTGCACGCATGACTGCCGGATAGTTGATCTCTTGCTTTTCGTCGAGTTCGCAGCGCCCTGGATTTCCCGCCGTATGGTAGTGAGCAATTACATCCTTGTATTGACGCAGGCGGCGAATCACGTCGCCGTTCATAATCTGAACGTGATAAATATCGAACAGCAGCTTCATCCGTGGTGAATCGACCTTACGAATCAGGTCGACACAGAAGTCCACATCGTCGCCGAAATACCCAGGGTGCCCTTTCATCGGATGACTGCCATCGCGTGAATTCAGGTGCTCCAGACACAGGTTGATCTTTTTCTCTTCGGCGTAGGCGATGACCTGCTTCCAGCAGTCCACGCAATTCCTGGATCCCTGCTCGTCCGAGATCCCTTTCTCGCGCATCCCCGTGAAGGTGATGACGTTTTCGCATTCGTTCTCGACGGCCAGATCAATACTCGATTTCAGTTTACTCACGCAGAATTCATGGTGATCGCGATTAAACGGTCCCTTGGCGAATCCATGGCTGCTGACCAGTGAAATTTTCAGGCCCAGCTTTCTGACGGCAGGGTAATGCTCTGCACCAATCCCCTCGATCGCTACGAGACCGATGTCGCGACAATGTTGCGCCAGCTCAACAGCAGGCATCGGATTGAAGCACCAGCCCATGACCGACTGCCGGATTTTTCCATGGCGAATCTTGTAATCGGGCTCAACACGCGGTTCTGCAGCCTCAGTCAGCGTGCTTGAACCGATCGCCGCACCCGTGACCCATGATACGGCTGCCGTCTTGATGATGTCGCGTCGAGTGAATTGTGTTGGCATGGTGTTGTCCATCAGTGAAAAGTCCCGGCAGGACAGATCTTCAACCTGCCAATTCCAGAAGGACCGATTGCAGACAGGTTGAAAACCTCTTATGGCAATGATCAACCTAGAACGCTTAACATTCCCTGGCAGAACTGCGGCAGATCGTCAGGCTTGCGGCTGCTGACGAAGTGTCGATCGACGATCACGGCCGCATCCTCAAACAAAGCTCCGGCATTCACCAGATCGTCCTTGATCCCTGGCGAGCCCGTCACCTTCACGCCTCGATAGACATTCGCAGAAATCGGGATCCAGCCCCCATGACAGATCGCCGCAACCAGTTTCCCTGCAGCTGCAAATTCGCGTGTCAGGGACAGGACCTTGGGGTCACGACGCAGCTTGTCAGGCATCCAGCCTCCGGGACATAGCAATCCGTCGAAGTCAGCCGAATCCATGTCATCGATCAAGGCCTCGGACTTGCAGGGATAGCCATGTTTCCCATGGTAGACCTTGTCTTCCAGTTGCCCGGCGACTGTAACATGAACTCCCGCTTCAAGCAGACGTAGTTTGGGATACCACAGTTCCAGATCTTCGTAGTCATCCCCGACAAAAATCAGCAGTCGTTTGCCTTCGATCGACATCGTAATTCCTTTCAGACTGGTTCCAGATTCGTTGCTGCGTATCATAACGGGCATTCCCGCCCAATCGTACCTTGTCAGGAAAAACCTGCAGCCATGCCATTGCATCCTCAAGCCGCGACGTTTCTGCAGCAATTGAGCCAACTGAACAGTCCGCCGATGGAATCTGTCCCGATCGAGGTCACTCGTCAAGCTTTGATCGCGGCGAGCACGGTGAAAATGGCACCCGCAGATCTGGCTCGAGTTGAAACACGGACGATCTCGCGCACTCAATATGCGTTTCCTGCCTCACTCGCTCAGAACCCAACCGGGGGACCGAGTGACGATGAGCTTCGAGTTCGCGTCTACTGGCCACATGGCAACGGTCCATTTGCTGTCTGCCTGTACTTTCACGGGGGAGGCTGGGTTCTGAATAATATCGACACGCACGACGATGTCGCCCGGCGACTGGCGGAAGCATCCGGATGTGTTGTCGTCTCGGTCGACTACCGGTTAGCTCCCGAACACCGATATCCCGCTGCGGTGGAAGACGCTTACACAGCTCTTCGATGGATCGTGGCCAGAGCCGATGAACTTCAGATCGATCCGAACAAAATCGCGGTGAGTGGCGACAGTGCTGGTGGAAACATTGCGGCAGCGGTCTGCCTGATGACTCGAGACCGAAGTGGACCGGCGATTGCCTACCAGGTACTGATTTATCCGATTACCGACTGTGATCTTGAACGCCCTTCCTATCGCGAAAATGCCGAGGGGTACTTCCTGACGACGGCACAAATGCGCTGGTTCTGGCAGCATTATGTCCGCTCAGCGGACCAGATGAGTGAGCCTTACGCGTCACCCCTTCGAGCATCTACGCTAAAGGGGCTGCCGCCGGCTTTGATTCTTACCGCCGAATTCGATCCGCTGCGCGACGAAGGGGAGGCCTACGGAGAAGCCCTGCGAAAAGCTGGTATTGCTGCCGAAGTTGTGCGGTACGAGGGACTGATTCACGCGTTCATCAAACGTGTCGACCAGTTCGATTCCGCGATGATCGCGATCCGCCAGATCGGCTCGTCACTTCGTCATCAATTCAATACCAAACCTGAGAATTGAAATCTGTCGCCAATGACGGATTGTCGTACATGCCTGAGCCAGCGGGCTCTGGTGTCCGGCGGAAAACTGCGAAATGGCGAACCCGTCAAAAACAAAAACCCCCTGAATTACAGGCTTTCGCAGGAATTCAGGGGGCTCGGGAGTGGACGATACAAGACTCGAACACTGCGCGGATGCTAAGGCGAAAATCACTTTCGATGGTGAGTTGTATGCACCCCAGTATGCACTCGACTCCAAATTGGCCCGAATCGTCGCTCTCTGGCGGACACTGCCCCATGAACATCAATTGGAGCTTATCGATCACGCCGAGCGGTTGATGGCAACGCAGAATCGCTAAAACTTATGGCCCCCCCTACCCCCCTGAGTCGAGAAACTGTGGGAGTTCGTTTTGCGTGGTTTTTGGGTTGCGCAGGCCAGAAT
>CAIWEX010000948.1 GCA_903911795.1 uncultured Schlesneria sp. | reverse complement strand
GAAGCAGGATTGGCTCGCCACGAACTGGAACATGTGCGAGTCGGGATGCATCCGCGACTGGAGATGCTCGGCAAGCACCTGATTTCGAAAGTGCAGCGAATCGAAGGAATGGTCGATCTCCCAGATGACGTAACTCTACATTGGGTAAAGACACGCGTGGATGCCGAGATGGCAGCCCGACGAAACGCGGTTCTGGCGCTCGTTCTGGGAATCAACCAGAAAATCGATAAGTCGACGAATCATGGGGCAACAGAGCTACCGGATCGCGAAACGTTTTTCTCGGAGCTCTACCTGAAAGAAAATCTGGACCAGATGAAGTTTCCCTATCTGGCACAGGTGCTGGACCTGATCGCCAAGCCGGACTACCAGAAGGCTCGCGTGCAGCTTCAGCAGCTTGATCGCCCAGAACCGCCCAAATGATTGCAATTCCTCAAATCCCAAGTCCTCTTTCGACTGTAAACATATGACCGCCTATGATCCCCACAAATGGACAAGCCACCTCTTCGACATCGAAGGCTCGATGGTTCGCGAAATCCTGGGGCGCGTGGCACTTTGCGTTGCCTGGTCTGCCGTCGTCGTCGTTTTGCATGACGTCTTTCCAGAGAGATTTCGTGGGATTGCCATTCCGGAGACGGCACATTCGCTGATTGGATCAGCACTGGCGTTGTTGCTGGTTTTTCGCACCAACGGCTCATATGACAGGTTCTGGGAAGGGAGAAAGCAGTGGGGTGGGATTGTCAACGAGTCCAGAAATCTGGCCCGTCAGTGCGAATCGTGGCTCGGGAAGGAACGCAAACTGGCGAATCAGTCCATTCGCTGGATCATTGCGTTTCCATTCGCCACGATGCACAGGCTGCGTGGAGACCATCTGATTGGCCAGCCTGGCCAGGCACTTCCCGCCGACGAAGTTCAGCAGGCTCAGGAGACTCGACACGTTCCCCTGGCTGTCGCACGAAAATTGACTTCGCTTCTGAACGACGCTCAGAAGCAGGGCGTGATCGACGCGATCCAGCTGCAGTCACTGGATCAGAATATTCAGCAGTTGATCGATTACTGCGGAGCCTGCGAACGGATCCGGTTGACTCCGGCACCGTATGGGTATGTGGTTCATCTGCGACGCGCCCTGATCATTTACTGCCTGACTCTCCCGTTGGCACTGGTGCAGAAGTTTGGCTGGGAATCAATCATTGTCACGCTGGTAATCTCTTACGTGTTGTTCGGGATTGAAGAAATTGGCGTGGAAATCGAGAATCCGTTCGAACTTTCGATTAACGATCTCCCCTTGGAAACGATCTGTGAAACGATTGAGCGTGACCTGAAAGGGTTGTTGAAGGAGTAATTCCATTGACTGAAAATGCTTTCAAGCTTCGCGATCCTGTTCGCCATTTCGTTTGGATGAAGGCGATTGAATGTCTTAGGAGCCCTTTGCATGTCGCCTTATCGCAGGTGACACGTCTGTTATTGGCAAGTTGGTTGGGCTAAGCTTGCTCAAGCAGTGCCTGCTTGGCCATTGCTACTGAACTCTCTCTATTCGGCCAGCACACATCCGAGGTAAATATGCCCGCCCGCAAGCCTGACAAGACGTCCAAGCCCGCAGTTCGCAACACGGCTAATCGCACTGCGACTCAAGGCAAGGCGACCACGGAACTGCCCGAATCCATGGTTACCGGAAAGGCAAGCGTCGCGAAGGCTGCGGACGGCGACAGGCCGGTCCTCGCTTACATCGCCAGCCTGCCGCAGCCACAGCGCGGCATCGCGGAATTCATCGATGCACTAGCGGCCAAGACCCTTCCCGGTCTGCAGCGATCCGTAAAATGGGGCATGTCATATTATGGCGTCGGTGACGGCTGGTGTTTCTGTTGCGGCGGATTTGCAGGCCATGTGAAGCTTATGTTCGTGAACGGAGCTGCGCTCAAACCTGTACCACCTGTGACGCCGGTGGCGATGGGCAAGTCCACGCGCGGTGTGGAGATTAAAACAGTCGATGACCTCGACGAGCACCAGATCGCAGAGTGGATGAAACAAGTCGCGGCCGTGCCCGGTGTCGGGCGGAAGAAAAAATAGGGCCGCGAGGGCGTAGCTTCGGCGCTGGAAAGCCCGAACAACGCTGTGAAGCATTTTT
>CAIWEX010000947.1 GCA_903911795.1 uncultured Schlesneria sp. | reverse complement strand
TTGCGGCGGAAGAGCTTTCTGGCTCGTCCGCCGCTTCGTTGATTCTTTGACCTCCCTGAATGAAGTCCGCCACTCGCCCACTCGATTTTCGAAACATCTCTACAATTCAGCAGCCGTTTATGTGACAATCCGGCGAACATGCGCTCCCATACTTCCACTGAACGTAGGTCAAGGGGACGATCGCCGATGAATGTACGCCATCTGCTCCCACTGCTTCTGGGGCTGCTGCTGTCTGCTCCGCTCGCGGCCGAGGATCGCGTCGACTACCTGAAAGAGGTGAAGCCAATCCTGATGGAGCGATGTGTCTCTTGTCATGGGGCTCTCAAACAAAAGGGAGGTTTGCGATTAGACACCGCCGCTCGCGCGATCAAAGGCGGAACCGCAGGAGCAGCAATCTCGCCAGGCAACGTCGATGGAAGCCTGTTGCTGAAGCGAGTGACGACGGTCGACGAATCGATTCGAATGCCCCCCGAAGGTCCACCCCTGCAGCCCGGGCAGATCGAGTTGCTGCGGCGCTGGATTGAACAGAAGGCCGAAGCACCTGCCGATGAACGCGCCGAACGTGATTATCGTGATCACTGGTCGTTCAAGCCGCTGGTCCGTCCTGAACTCCCCAAAGTGGCTCGTGCGGAATGGAATGCCCATCCGATTGATTCGTTCATTGGAATTGAACACGAATCGCACGGATTGACACCCCGTCCCGAAGCAGCACGAACCGTGTTGCTACGTCGTGTCACACTCGATCTGATCGGGCTGCCACCAACCCCCGAAGAATTGCATGACTTTCTGAACGACGCATCCCCGAACGCCTACGAAAAAGTCGTCGACCGCTTGTTAGGTAATCCGCATTATGGGGAACGCTGGGGACGTCACTGGATGGATGTCTGGCGCTACAGCGACTGGGCCGGCTGGACCGATGGCAAGCAGATTCGCGACAGCCAGCCACACATCTGGCGCTGGCGGGATTGGATCATCGAATCGCTGAACGCCGACAAGCCTTATGACCAGATGCTCACCGAAATGTTGGCTGCAGATGAACTATATCCTACGGATACCGGGGCACTGCGAGCCACGGGATTTCTCGCTCGCAATTACAAGATGCTGAGTCGTGAAACATGGATGCAGGATACTGTTAACCATACGACTCAGGCATTTCTGGGACTGACGATCGGATGTGCCCGGTGTCACGATCATATGTACGACGCGATCTCGCAGGACGAATATTACCGCTTGCGAGCCATCTTTGAGCCCCATCAGGTTCGCCTAGATCGAGTCCCCACCGAGGCTGATACCACAAAAGACGGCCTGGCGCGTGTCTATGACGCGGATCTGGCTGTAGCCACGTATCTCTTTCGCAAAGGTGACGACCGCGACCCTGATAAAGATCGGCCGCTGACACCAGGAGTCCTGAAGCTGATCGGTGAAATCCCCTATGACATCAAGCCAATTCCGCTTCCTGCTGAGGCATATTATCCGGCCCTGCAACCACACTTTCATCAGCAGATCCTGGCGGCGAGTGAGGCTGAACTGAAGCAGGCTGAAACGGAATCACAAAAACTCGCGACTGAACTGGCGGCCGCAATGAAGGCCCCGGCCACAGCTCTGGATGCCGCAACTGCTGACGCTGCTCGCGTCCGAGTCACACTGGCTGAACGAATTACTGCCGCCGCCAAACTTCGCGTGGAATCGGTAAAAGCGCGCATCGCGGCCGATCAGGCGAAATACGCCAATCCAGCCCCAGCGAATGCAAACGAACTGGCGATCGCCGCGGGAAATGCCGAGCGACAAGCGACCTATGAGCAGTCCGAAATTGACGTCATCAAGCTGGAGCTCAAACGCGTCAACGCTCTGATCGCATTGAAGGGGGACGACCCGAAACTGAAGCAAGCGGTGACAGATGCTGACAAGGCTCTGGCGGATGCCACTCAGAAGCGAGACGCCGCTAACAAAGCACGTTCAGACCAGACACCGACTTACACCGCGATCGGCCCAGGTTATCCCAAGGAGTCCTCAGGCCGCAGGGCGGCACTGGCACGGTGGATCACGGATCGTCGCAACCCATTGACCGCTCGCGTCGCTGCCAACCAGATCTGGTTGAGACATTTCGGTCAGCCGCTGGTTCCAACGGTTCTCGATTTTGGACAGAACGGACAATCGCCGACACATCCCAAACTGCTCGACTGGCTCGCTATGGAATTGATGGAGCCTGCGACTCCTGGTGCCAAGCCGTGGTCAATGAAACATCTGCATCGATTGATTGTCATATCACGAACCTATCGCATGGCTTCGACCCCGGATGAGAAGAACCTGGCGGCAGATCCTGATAACCGCTGGCTGTGGCGAGTCCCCTCACGGAGGATGGAAGCGGAACTGGTGCGCGATGGCATTCTTTACGTCGCCGGAAAGCTGGATCTGACGTTCGGTGGTCCCGACATCGATTACGCACTGGGACTCAGCGTCAATCGCCGCAGCCTCTACTTCCGGCATGCCCAGGAGAAACAGATGGAGTTTCTCAAGATGTTTGACTGTGCTGCGGTCACGGAGTGCTACCAGCGGAAAGAGAGCATCGTCCCTCAACAGGCCCTGGCTCTCGCCAACAGCGAACTGACGCTGGTTCAGGCTAGAATCATTGCCCGACGATTGCATGAGACGACGGCCAATGACAACGCCGCGTTTGTGAACGCGGCATTTGAGCGAGTCCTGTCACGACCTGCCACATCAGAAGAACTGCAGGTATCACAGGGCTTCCTGAATCAGCAGCAACAGACACTGATCGCAACCGCCGACCGCCTGAAACAGAATACAGGGGCAATCACCGAAACGGCCAAGCCGTCGGCCGACCCGGTCCAGCGATCACGCGAAAACCTGATCCATGTGCTGCTGAACCACAACGACTTCGTAACCATACGCTGAATCGATTTCCGGGGATTTGCGATGAGCGATCTAAACTCCAATTGTGGCTGTGGCCCCGTTTCACGTCGATCTTTTCTGGCCGACACCGGAATGGGTTTTACGGGGCTGGTCCTGGGGGCGATGTCGTTTCGCGACGGGATCGCTCGTGCCGAGACTTCACCAGCGGGTCCTCAATCGGGACCACATCTGCCGCAGCGGGCCAAAAGCGTGATCTGGATCTTTCTGTGTGGCGGTGTCGGCCATGTCGAAAGTTTTGATATCAAGACGGAATTGACCAAGTACGGCGGCAAGTCGATCGAAGAAACACCGTACAAGGAATTCCTCGATGAAAAGCGGATCAACAAAAACCTTGTGGGAGTCAATCCGGGGCATTACCAGCGCAAGCAACTGATGGCGTTAAATACCGGCTTTAAAAAGTACGGCGAATGTGGGCTGGAGGTCGGAGACTGGTTTCAAAACATCGGCGAATGTGCTGATGACCTGGCGGTCGTTCGATCGCTCTGGACCTGTCATAACGATCATGGAACGCAACTGACCTGGCACACAGGCCGGCATCCGCGCGAAGGATCCTTCCCGACGATCGGTTCGTGGGCGACATACGGACTGGGATCTGTCAACCAGAACCTGCCAGATTACGTGGTCCTGGGAGTTCCCACGGGTGACTGCTGCGGAGGGGAGTGGACTCATGGAGCGGGCTATCTCGGTCCGCAGTATGCAGGCGTCCGCCTCAATGTCGGTGCCGCGACTCCATTGCCATTTGTCACGCCACCCAGCGGCCAGATCCTGCCAGAGGAGCAGGCCGGGGAATTCAGCCTGCTTGGCAAATTGAACACGCTGTCGGGGATCGAATACCCCGATGACAAGTCGCTGCGGGCTCGTATCAAGTCCTATGAACTGGCATTCGGTATGCAGTCCGCGGTCCCAGAGGTTCTCAGTCTGCAAACAGAAACGGCAGAAACGCAGAACCTGTACGGCATGGATCAGGCAACAACCAAACCATTCGGCCAGCTCTGCCTGTCGGCTCGTCGCCTGGTAGAACGAGGAGTTCGCTTCGTACAGATCTTCCACGGCGGCGGAGGAGGCGGTGCCTGGGACGCACACGGCGATATCAAAAACAATCACACAACGCTCTCGGCCCAGGTCGACAAACCGATCGCAGGTTTATTGAAAGACCTGAAACGCCGCGGACTGCTGGAGGATACGCTGGTCGTCTGGGGAACCGAATTCGGCCGCACGCCAGCAGCCCAAGGGACCGGACGAGACCATCATCCCCAAGGCTTCTGCAGTTGGCTCGCGGGTGGAGGCATCAAAGGTGGAGTCAC
>CAIWEX010000946.1 GCA_903911795.1 uncultured Schlesneria sp. | reverse complement strand
GTTCTGGCGAGGTTTCTTCGGCGTCCGATCTCCCATCGCGAACATGATCGCCCAGACCAGCACCGTACAAGAGATGCTGCTCCAGGCCAATGTCGCGAGGAACTTCGAACCGGACCTTTCGGGCCGGACGGCAAGCCTCGGCGCCGCATCAGGCAGGCCCAGTGCAAATGTCGGTTCCGCGGGCTCCGCGGCAGCAGGAGAGATAGCATTGGGAACGGGAACCGATACGATCGACGTCACCGGCGGTATGGGCGTTGCTGTCGGTGCCGCAGCTGTCGGTGCCACCACAAACACCTTTTGACACGCCGGACAAGCAATCGGCTGCCCGAGCAACCGCGAATCCGCCAGTTCACCGCTGGCATGACAAAATGGACATTCCACGGCAAACGATTGAGACATTATGCTCTTCTTAGGGAACCGGGGCGAAATGGAGTTGCCGTCACAACTCCGCGTGCGAAGATTCCTCTCCGCTTTGCACTTACTCTGGGTGCCAACGTGATTGGAGCGACTCGCCACCCGGGTCGCATTATGGGTTCGCGAAAAGAAAGCGGCAATGAATGGCCGCCGTCCGGGGAAGATTCCCTTTCAGGCAACACCGTGAAACGCTCAAATTGACACTTGACTGTAAGACGGCGTCACTGGCAGGATTCATCGGTGGGCGATGGCAAACGGGATCGAGCATTATCGTGGCATGGCTGGATCTATTCCGACGACTTGTGAAGCCGAAAACGCCGGCACGAGCGGCAGTTTCGTTCGACGACCTGTCCGTAAGGTGTCGTCGCCCGGACGGCTTGGTGGAGACGGTGCGATGGGCGGAGCTTCGCGCCGTCGTGATACACACAACGGATGCGGGGCCATTTGTTGAAGACGTCTTCTGGGTCTTGGCAGGCGACCAATCGGATTGCGTGATTCCCAGTGACGCAGTGGGAATGAAACCCTTGTTGAATCGCATGCAGGAACTTCCCGGATTTGACAATGCCGCCGTCATCGAAGCGATGGGATCGACAGACAACCGGGAATTCTTGTGCTGGCAGCGGCAAGCCGTGGGATAAGCTTCCAGCCTGTCGTTGTTCGTTCAGCCTTGCATGGCCCCGCTTCGTTGCAAAGTTGAAGATGTGTGCTCCTACAGTGGCGAGGACATGGTATTTCAGATCTGTCGCTGCCGCGTTAATACCTACTTGGAGTATGGGCCGAAAGAATGCGCAACTCATGGATGGTAGAGTATAGACCGAAGAGCGTCACTCGTCGAAGGGCTCCATAAGCCGTCTGGCAACCAAAGAGAACTCGTCCGAAGAGAACTCCGTTCGGAGAGCCTTGTGGAAAACCTCGAAATTGAGGTGGCGGGGTGGTCCAGACGTCGCTTTGGGCATCTGGGTTCACGAGAGGCAATTTTGCTATATGCTTGCTCGAAGTCCAGTGAACGCCGGCGAACCAGTCCATCAACTTCATACTCATCAAAGTCCAGCGGAGTGACTAATGGCAATGTTCGTCCATTTGACTCCTGAATCTCGTGTCAAGAATATTCGCCGAAACGGTATCCGGCGACTTCGAAAGCTTCAGAATGGTGAACG
>CAIWEX010000945.1 GCA_903911795.1 uncultured Schlesneria sp. | reverse complement strand
TTCCCCATCGTGCCTGCATCCAGTTTGATGCTCAGCAAGTCTTCTGTTGGGATCACGTTGGTAATCTTGACGGTGGCTCCGGCAAGTGTGGTGTTGTCTGGATCGGCGACCCTGATATTCGGGTTGATCGGTTTCGGATTATCTTTCACTCCATAGAACAGATCCGACGCAACCGTCAGAACCGGTGCTCCCAGCAGTCCCTTCGTACTGTACGTCCCCGTGATCGTGTATTGCCCAACGCTGCTGTAATCGGTGTATCCTGTACCGAGCGGGTCACCCAGGCCAACCCCTTCAATCTTGACGTAGTACGTTCCGGCAGCGACCGTCTGATTGATCGAAGCAATCACTTCGGTCGGGGGATTCGCCGCCACAACCAGGTTCCCTTTCGAATCATACACGCTCAATTGAATGTCGAGCATGGTATTCGCGGGGCCACCAACGGCGTCAAGCTTTAAGGTTCCCGTTGCACAAACGACTTTGAACCAATCGGCGTCAGACGAAGTTTCGATCACACCGCTGGTGTTAATGTTGAAGACATTTGTGCCGGCCGCACCCGCGATCGCCTTGGCGGCACCGGTGGAGTTTGCAAAGTCGTCCGGGCGATAACCAAATCCCCACAGAGTGGCGATCTTGTTCATGTCATCTTCCTGGTTATTTGCATTCAGGTATTCACCCTTGCTCCACTGGACGAGCGAGACGTAGTACCCAACCCCCATGTGAGGAGCCCATGAGACCTTGCCTGATCCATGCCCCTGATAATAGCCTTCGGCCGGACTGGAACGACCATCATGATTCATACCCAGCGTATGACCAACTTCGTGAACACAGGCGTCAGCATTGACCTTGGCTCCGGTCCCCATCCCCTGCTGCAGAACAAAGCACGGTTCATCGACACCGTTTTTCAGGTCCTTCCCAAACGAATAGAGGTAGGCGACGCCACCAGCACCGGGGGCAGGATTGGGAGTCGATACACCAAACAACACTCGCATTCCCCACTTCGTATCACTGCCGCCGGTATTAATCAGATCGGGGACAGTCGGGGCTTCGGTCGTGACGTCGACATCCCACGGTGAGTAACACTCGGCGACACGCTGCCAGATTTCAGTAATCACGGCCTGTTCTGCCGCGTTGAAAGTCCCCGGATTCGAATCCATATCAAATGCGGTAGTCACAATCGATGGGACCGAAGAGCTGTTCCACTGGGTACTTTGCGTTGTATGTCCGTCAAAGTCGAGGAAAATGACCTTGGTTGCGCCGGGGCGACTATGCAACTGAAATGTTCCCGCTCCCAATGGACCCGGGGCCAGACGAGGGGTGGCCGCTCGTGCCGTTTCGGCCGCTCGCTTGAAATCAAATGGAAGAGCTGCACACGCATGCTGTCCATTAATCGTCAGGTTGATACAGCCATCGCCATTCTGACACACAGCATTGTCGTCCGTGGTCGAAGTCTGGATTTGACAAGGGCTTCCAGTCAGGCAACTGACGGCTGCGACCGCCAATGCGCCAAAACACCGAAAAAAACGGGACGGGACGTGCACACGCCCAAAAGGAAATCGACTGCTCGACATGGTGAATCCTTCGTGAACACGCTTACGGAAATGAAAGAAAGGTGAGAGATTCTCACCTCAGCGATCCCAATAATCAACGGAAATCCGAAGATCCGCGAAAATCCTGACAGAATGTCCGGCCGGAGCGGCCCCCAGAGCCATAAATCAATCGACTCCACTGCCAGAGCCGTTGGCATGCAACCTGAATGGGCCTGAGCATTCGCCGCGTGGTCATTTCGTGATCGGAATACTATGATATTTCAGTCTGTCGTCGCAGCTGTTGCGACGTGGAGAATTCGCCCGTTTTCCCCTTTGAATCATTGAAACATGCTTATTCGCGTTGGCCACAGTCCCGATCCTGATGATGCGTTCATGTTCCACGCGCTGGCGAACAACAAGATCGACACTGGATCTTACGAGTTCACTCATCAGCTCCAGGACATTCAGACCTTGAATGACCGGGCGTTTCGTGGCGAACTGGAACTGACGGCTGTCAGCATTCACGGATATGCCTACGTCACTGACAAGTATGCACTGTGTGCCTGCGGTGCGAGCATGGGTGATAATTACGGGCCGATGATCGTCGCTCGTCAACCAGGAAATTTGAACGATTTCCGAGGCAAAACAATTGCAGTTCCTGGCAAATTGACGACCGCCTATCTGGCGTTGAAGCTCGCTCTGGGTGACGATTTCACTCCGGTTGTTTACCCGTTTGACGAAATCCTGGCCGTCACGGCGGCAGGAAAAGTCGATGCCGGGTTGATCATTCACGAAGGTCAATTGACATACCAGAACGACGGTTTGCATCTGATCGTCGATCTCGGGAAGTGGTGGATGGAAGACACGGGGCTTCCGTTACCGCTGGGGGGCAATGCCATCCGCCGGGACCTCGGTCGCCAGGCGATGGAAGAAGTGACTTCGCTCTTAAAGCAGAGTATTCGGTATGCCCTTGAGCATCGCGCCGAAGCCTTGGCGTATGCTCTGCAATTCGGTCGGGATCTGGATCGCAGCCAGGCGGACAAGTTCGTCGGGATGTATGTCAACGACTGGACAATCGACTTCGGTGATCGCGGGCGTGAAGCCGTCGCAACGTTGTTGAAACGTGCCTACGATGCGAAGATTATCCCGCATCCCGTCGATCTCGAATTTATTGGCTAATCGCCAATCGATTCAACTTTATGAAGTAACTCGCACTGAATTCCTGCGACTTCAGTGTTCGCAGCCACGGTGACCAGACTCCGTGGCTCATTCAATCACATAACTTGTGTCAGGGAAAAACAATCGATGTCCTCCGCTGATTATTTGAAGCGCATGTTCGGTCTGGATGGTTTGACGGCCGTCGTCATTGGTGGAACCGGAACCCTGGGGGGATCGTTTTGCGATGCTCTTGCCGGGGCGGGTGCTCATGTGGTTGTCGTCGGCCGAAATGATGAACATGGTCATGAGCGAGTCCGGTTGGTTCAGGCGGCAGGTGGATCGGCAGAATATTTCAGTTGCGATGCGACGTCACGCGATGGCCTGGATTCACTGGTCGCGCACCTGCGAGCTGCTGGTCGCGAGGCGAACGTGCTGATCAACGGAGCCGGGGTCAATTCCCCGACGCCGTTCCTTGAAATCAGCGAAGACGAATGGGATCGAATTCTGAATGTGAATTTGCGAGGTGTCCGGCTTGCCTGCCAGGTGGTCGGCAAATACATGCTCGAAAAGGGGACCAAGGGTTCGATCATCAACATTGCCTCCGTCAGTGCTGGGCCCCCATTGTCGCGAGTATTCACATATTCACTCTCAAAAGCGGCCGTCCTGAATCTGACACAGAACCTGGCGCGTGAATGGGCCACCAAGGGAATTCGCGTGAATGCGTTGTCGCCGGGATTCTTCCCTGCCGAGCAGAATCGCAAGGTCCTGACACCGGATCGCGTCGAAAACATCATGCGGCACACCCCGATGGCTCGATTTGGGTCTCCCGAAGAATTGGCTGGCGGGATTCTGTTGCTCGCCTCGCCAACCGCAGGGAGCTTTCTGACAGGTCAGAACTTGTTGATCGATGGTGGCTTTACGGCGATGACCATTTGATGGCCTTGTGACAGTCGCGGCAAGCGAATTGAGACCGTATAATCCCGGCCCACATCCCTTCAGGATTCGGAATTTGGGAGACGGTACGTGACGGAAGACAAGTCGTTAATCGCCGATCTGGAACGCAACATTGCATCGGTGATTCTTGGTAAGCAGGACACAGTCCGGCTATCCCTCGTCACGATTCTGGCACAGGGGCACCTGCTAGTTGAGGATGCCCCGGGGGTTGGCAAAACATCGCTGGCAAAAGCGTTGGCGAAGAGTTTTGACTGCGAATTCAAACGACTGCAATTCACTCCCGACATGCTCCCCAGCGATATCCTGGGTTCCAGCGTTTACCTGCCGAGCCTGGGCGAATTCGAGTTCCGTAGCGGCCCGATTTTTACGAATGTGCTGTTGGCCGACGAAATCAACCGGACCACGCCTCGTACGCAAAGCGCTCTGTTAGAAGCAATGAGCGAAGGGCAGGTTTCTGTCGAAGGGAAGACGCATCGCCTGCCCGACCCATTCTTCGTCCTGGCAACGCAAAACCCTTTTGAATTTGAAGGGACCTATCCGCTCCCGGAAAACCAACTCGACCGATTCATGATGTGCATTGAAATCGGTTATCCGACGCGTGACGTCGAACGCAACGTGCTGATGAATCACCGCAACGGAGAACCCGTCGACAAATTGATGTCGGTCGTCAGTTCCAGTCAGTTGCGGCAGTTGCAGGAATCAGCACGGCAGATCCGGGTCGACGACGCCATCAACGATTACATGCTCGACATCATTCACGCCACGCGAAGTCACGAACAATTGCAACTGGGGGTCAGTACCCGCGGCGCCATTACGCTGTATCGTGCAGTCCAGTCGCTGGCGCTGGTCGAAGGGCGAAACTATGTCATTCCCGATGACGTCAAACGCCTGGCTGGACCCGTTCTCGCGCATCGCGTCGTTGTGAAGGGAGTTCTGCACGAAGGCCGCCGTGATCGCGCCAAGATGGTGATCAGCCAGATCGTTGCGAAGACCCGCGTTCCGAATTGAAGGCTTCAAACGCCATTCCCTTCCTGACGCGCGACCAGTAGACTTTCGTGTGTGACCGTTCGGTCGAAGTTCTGAAGGATGGAGTCTGATCATGTTGACGTTTTGCCGTTTCAGTGTGATCTCGTTGCTTATTGCAACTGTGGTCATGGCCTATGCCATTCCGGCAATCGCTCAGACTGACGACGAAATCGAAGCCTCCCGACTGAAAGCGGTCGATTACATTCGCTCGAAGCAGATGACTGATGGAAGCTGGGAATACACGGGGCACACTCTCGGAATCACCGGGCTCTGCACTCTCGCTCTCCTGGAAAATGGGGCTCCAGTGTACGACAGCGTTGTCGACAAGGGGTATCGTTATGTCCGGAAGAATGCGCCAGAGACTAAAGACACTTACGACATTGCCCTTTCAATTCTCGTTCTGTCACGGATCGGTGATCGTCAAGATCGTCCCATCATTCGGTCACTCGGGGCGAAACTGCTGGCAGGGCAGACCAAAACTGGCGGCTGGAGTTACACCTGTCCCAATGTCGACTCGAGCGTTCTGCAGGACTTAAAGCGTCTGGACCGCAAAGACGGAGCAGGGGACAACAGCAACACACAGTTCGCCGTGCTGGGACTCTGGGTCGCATCGCGATTCGGTGTACCGATTGACGAAGCCATGCGTGAAGTAGGTTCCAGATTCGTCAATACGCAAAATGAAGACGGGGGATGGGGCTACACGCTCAAGGACAAGGAGCCAACGCCATCGACGCAGGCGATGACACCTGCGGGCCTGTTCTGCCTGACTGTGGCCCGCGCCACCAAAATTCGTGCTCAACTAAAAGACCGATCTGCGACAAGCAGCAGCGGAGAACGAGAAACGCTGTTGACGGATCCGAAGTATGCCAAGGGCTTGCAACGGGTTGGCAGCTTTGCCAAAGAGATGGGGCCTGGAACCGCACGGTACTCGATCTGGGCGTTCGAACGAATTGGCGTGTTACTCGGAAAAGAAAAACTGGACGGCGATGTCGACTGGTTTAAACAGGGGGCTGACGCACTGATCAAGTCCCAGAAGACCGATGGATCATGGCCTGCTGACAAACCAGAAGCGGCGCTGTCCGACACCTGCTTTGCCTCGCTGTTCCTGCGCAAAGCCAACCTCGGCAGTGATATCACACGATTGTTACAGGGACAGCCTGAAAAGGCCTTTGGCATCCTGAATCGGCCTGATGTACCGCGTGAAGAAACATTGCAGGATATTCTGAAGGCTGCCAAACCGGGCGATATTATTCGTGTTGACGGGAACGGTCCTTTCAAAACCAGCCACGACGAATTCAATTCCGACATCACGATCCAGGCGGGGTTTGGCTACGAACCGATTTTTGAATATCAGATTGGACTGTCGCCAGATGGATTGAGGTATCGCCCTGAAAAGCACCCGCAGTCACATCACATGTTGAAAGTGACAGGAGGAACCGTCACGCTCGAGGGACTGCGCCTGCACATGGATGGCCCTGCAGGTGCCGCCAATGTCGCATGGAAAGCGATTCTGGTGACGGGTGGAACTTTGCGACTTTTGAATTGCTCAATCTCGGAAGCCAACAAGAAGGGGATGGTCCCTGTGACGCTTGCCGGGGAAGCTCAAGCGGTCTTGAGGAACTGTATGTTTGTTGGTGGCAAGACGTCCGTCGAAGTTGTCGCAACAGGCAAGCAAA
Organism: uncultured Schlesneria sp.; assembly: GCA_903911795.1. Taxonomy (GTDB): domain Bacteria; phylum Planctomycetota; class Planctomycetia; order Planctomycetales; family Planctomycetaceae; genus Schlesneria. The sequence continues at coordinate 5,226 of CAIWEX010000945.1, read as the reverse complement.
GTGTCTCGATCGAGAACTGCATTGTCTATTCGAACAATTGCGTGACGATTGCCAACAACCCTCAGACAAAGCAGCCTGCAGACGTTGATCTGCGGATCTATCAATCGGTACTGCAAGGGACAGAAGCGATCTCGACGCCGAATTTGACGGGCGACCTGCGAATCGAAAGTATTCTGGTGACTTACAAATGCGATTCGCTGGCGATGTCACTCGTCGCATCGGAAAAGGACAAGAAGGGACGGAGCTGGAACGGGAACAGCAACTGTTTCAACCTGACGAACTGGATTGGCGCCGGCGGGAAGAAAATTGCGACTGTCACTGACCCCAAGTCGTTTGCAAAGTTCTGGGGTGATACGGACAAAGATTCCTCAAAGCTGAATTCGACATTTGCGGTCGTTCGCAAGAATGGCTCGTTTTCGCACGGTTTGAATTCGCAGGACTGGGATCTGTCGGAAAAATCGGAACTCGCTCTGTTCGTCAAACGACCTGGCATCCGTCCGACAACCGTCGGTTCGGGCGAAGGATTCAGTCGGTATCGGGAAGACTTCACCTACGGTCAGTGGAAGAAGGGAAACAACACCGCGGCGGTGCTGGCGGATGCGGAGCGAGCAGAGAAGTAGTGGAGATCCTTCTGGAAGATGGGCCGCTGATCGCGGTCAACAAGCCCGCTGGACTATTGACTCAAGGGGTTCCCCACGGCCAGGCATCGCTGGAGTCCCTCGTCAAACAGTACCTGCGCGAAAAGTACGCCAAGCCGGGAAATGTTTACCTGGGCGTGCCCCACCGACTTGATCGTCCGGTCTCGGGAATCGTCGTTTTTGCCCGGAATTCCAAGGCGGCCGCTCGCCTGGCAGAACAGTTTCGCGAGCGAACCGTACAAAAGTTCTATCTTGCTGTCACAGAAAGGGTTCCGGAAGCTCAGCAGGGGCGGCTGTGTGACTGGTTGCTGAAGGATGCGGTCGCCGCACACGTCACCGTGGTCCCTCCGAAGACCGAGGGTGCCAAAGAGGCAATTCTTGACTACCGTATTCTGGCGGAACGCGATGGCCGAGCCTTACTGGAGATAGAACTGCACACCGGACGGATGCACCAGATTCGTGTCCAATTGGCGTCGCGTGGGCATCCTATTGTTGGCGATCTGCAATATGGGGCGACGCTGACACCTGCGGCGGCCGCCACGTACGACCGGCTGGTTTCCCCGATCGCGCTCCATGCCCGGCGATTGTGCCTGGCTCATCCTGTCCGTTACGACCGGATTGAGCTGGAAGCTCCGTTACCGCCGGAATGGGATGATTACGGATTTTCCGTTCCTGTGCAGGCGAGCGGTTGATTTGCTAGACTTGTGGCCAACAATTCATCAAAGCTCCGAACCGGATTCACTGTTCGGGGAGTGACCGATTTCCGACGATTCGCGAGACTGACACCATGTCGATGGACGGCAATTCACCGGAAGAACAACGAAAGCGCAAGTTTGCAGCCGACTGCATGAAGAAGGCGATGGAGGCAATGGCGAAGAATAACTTCGACTATGCCGCCGAGATGTTCGGAACGGCTGCCAAGCTGGTTCCCGATAACCTTGTCTTCCGTCAGTCACTGCGAGGCTGCCAGAAAAAGAAATACAAAGAAAACAAAACTGGGGCCAGCATGGCCTTTCTGAAGGTGAACAGCGCTCGCTCCAAGATCAAGAAGGCTCGGACCGCGAAGAACTGGGCCGAAATGGATGCCGCGGCCGAAGAAGGGCTGGCCATCAATCCCTGGGACGGCCATTTCAACGCCGACCTTGGCGAAGCGGCACGCGCCCGGGGTTTTTATGAAATCGCCACGTTTGCCTACGAGACAGCGACAGCACCCGATAGCGCACCTGAAAACAAAGACTTCCTCGTCTCACTGGCCGAGATGTATGAAATTCGTCGTGATTACAAACGCGCGGTTTTCCACCTTGGAAAAAGTGATGCGGATGGATCCCCTGAACGGGTCCATTCGATCGAAAATTCAGGCATTAGGTGCGAATGAAGTCATCGATCGCGGCAACTACGAAGGGGCCGGAAACACGCAGGATGTGCGACAGGATGTCGTTAAACAAGGCTACGAAGAATCGGTGAAGGGAACTGTCAAGACGGGGGCCGGCGATGTCCTCGCTCCCGGCGAATCGATGGAGAACGACCTGCAGCGTGCCTGTAAGAAGGAACCGACCGCAGCAAACTTTCAGAAACTGGCCGACTTTTACAAGCGTGAAGGAAAGCTCGAAGAGTCAGTACAAGCCTTCAAAAAGGCGCTGGATATCAGCGGCGATGCCAACCTTCGTGAGCAGATGGAAGACGTCGAGCTGGATATGGTCCGCAAGAACCTGCAGTTCGCTCGAGAAGCCGCCAGTCGTGCTCCCGGCGACGAAGTTGCCGCGAAGAATGTGAAGGATCTGGTGCAGGAACTGCGCAACCAGGAAATCGAAGTCTTCAGCCGTCGTGCTGAACGCTATCCGAATGACCTGAAGCTGAAACACGAACTGGCCCTGCGCTTCATGGCCGCAGCCAAACATCAACAGGCCATCCCGTTGCTGCAGGCTGCGTCGAAAGACGTTCGAATCGAAGCTCAAGTCCTTGTCAGCCTGGGCCGCTGCTTCCTCCAGCAGAAGCAGAACCAGTTGGCGACGCGTCAGTTCCAGAAGGCGATTGAAAAGCTCAATGCGAACGACCACCCGGACGCATTCAAGGAATGCCATTACTTGCTCGGTCGATTGGCAGAAGCAGCCTCAGACTGGAAGCAGGCAGAACTTCACTACAGCGAAGTCGTTGGACTCGACTTTGCCTATAAGGACGCGTCGGCGCGACTGGAAGAGATTCAGAAAAAGCTGGGCGGTGCCGACGGCCTGGATGTAGGCGAACTTTGAAAGCATTCACGTCCGAAGAATGGGCTACCACAGAGGACGCGGAGCAGCACAGAGAATCACAGAGGGAACCGTCGGAAATCTCTTAGGTCGAGTCCAGCGGCAGGGCTGAATTCTAGTATCGATAACGAGACGACGTTCCTCAGTAGGCCGGACAATCCTGTCCGGCTCGGCGCAAATTCGTCACCTCTCACATTCCATTGCACTTTCCTTCGTGGGTCTGCCAGCAAAAAGGCGAATGCGAGCAAACAGATGCACGACGGACAGGATTGTCCGTCCTACGGTCTGCGCAACTTTGCGCCGACTGTGGACAAGCCACCAAGACATAGAGCAGCGGCACTGGTGGCCAGATTTCTTCAAACCGCAGATATTCGTAGCCGAATCCAGAAACGTGGAGTCAAAACCTTATTGGTTCGGCGGCACATCTCAAGAACTTCATGGCTTTGCAATCTCAAATCTTTCGATGAGAGACGGCAGGATACGACCGATAAAGGATGTCCAGGATACAAGATCTTCCTTATCCCTGTATCGCATCCATACTTCGTGCCGTGGATTGAAAGGCTTGTTGATCACTTTCCGGTACTGTTCTGCGAATTTCCCAGAAAACTCTAGTTTCCAGGGCTCAAAAACGGTTTCCAGCGGCGGCAGTCTCTTAATCATGTTGTTTTGCAGGACACGCATTTCCTTGAGTTCGGCGGCGGTCAGCAAGAAGTACACTCGCTCCCGACAGTCCGATTCGAAAGGATCATCAATCGAGCGAAAGAACTCCATGGTGAATGAGGATCCCAGTGCGTCAACGTACATCGAATTTACGTCGCGTTGAAACCAGAAGCCCAGGCTCGCGCCATGCGATGAATCTCTGGAGTACATCAGTATGCTGGTTCGCTCCGATGCACCTTGAGGGATCTCAGTGAAACCCTCTGCCGAAATCAGAGCGCCCAATTCTTGTCGCAACACCTGAAACAACGATACTCGCTTTGCCATGAACGTCATTGCTCCCTGGCCGAACGCTGGCGAGGCCGCCGCTAACTAAAGCACTTTGATTTCAAGACGCGCATGATCGGCGGCTTCCGTTCACCGGTATGCCCAACATGGGCGTGAACGAAAACGGGAATCATTGGGAGAGTAGTATGCCAAATACAACTTGATGAGTGAAGTACAATGCGAGGGCAACTGCGGAAAGGTGTACTGGACCAATCGGAAACGCAGACTTCTCGTTGATCGCCCATTCCGGGACTTCGCGAAGAAGCTCCAGTCCCGGCTACCCTGCCGCGTTATATCGCATCACCCCATACAACCCGAATGTTGCAACCATGGATCGCAAACGCCAACGGCGTGTTCTATCGTAGCCCAAGGCAACGCCCTGGGTTTTGGCGTGTGTCGATCGCAAAGCCCTGCAAGGGCGACCTAAGTTTAAAATCCGACGCCCCGCCAAATCGTTACCCGGCCGCAACTCGCGTGCATTTTTTGTTATCGCATTATTTGCACATGTGAAAGCGAGGATGAGCAAGCCATGCCCTCGCATTGTCTGGCGTTCCGATCATCGTCCAGTGCTCCTCATTGTCAAACGTCCAGTCGCAGCGTCGAAGCATTGAATCAATTGGTGCATCTATTCGATCGAAATCGATTACACCATCAATTCGAACGGCGATGTCAATTGCGAGTTCGCAAAGAACGCGATGGTCTTGACGTTGATTGCACATTGCTGCAACGACAATCGAGTGTGTCCATTCAATGCCAGTAAACTGTCGAACAGCATCCGAAATTGCCGCATCATCTGGAAACTCGTTGGCGTCAAAAATCCATGGATCGATGGAACCCACAAACGGGCGTTCGTCTCCGATATAGGTACCGCCGATGCGTATTGTGTTGGAAACACCGCACTCGTCACCAGGGTACCAAGATGTGACGGAAGGCGTGAGAACATCCCTCCAACTTGGCAGTGGTTGGAGAAATCTCGCTAAGATCGATACTGATGGTCCCGCCATATTTTGATTGCGATAACGTTCAGGTAACTTGCCAGCGATGATGAGCGAGCCTCTAATCAACACGCCAAGACTTTGAACCAATAATCGCTGCGGGTCAAGTTGACCGTCTCGTTGGGCGATGATGGGAACTTACTTCGCTGGGTGGCCCAGGTTGGCCGTACTCGGCCTACCTGGGTCGCAACGCGACGAGAAGTTTATCCTGGTATAATCTTTCAACGCTTCCTGTGACGTCGATAGGGGTAGGGAGGACTCATTGTATTGAGTCCCCCCTCCCTCCGAACCGGACGTGCAGATTTCCCGCATCCGGCTCTCCGGTCGATGGTTTTACCTACGTGAGGATTGTCGGGTGATTTC
>CAIWEX010000944.1 GCA_903911795.1 uncultured Schlesneria sp. | reverse complement strand
CAAGAAACACCCCAAACCAACGACCTCGTACCTGGCGCGAAATTAGGAGGCCTGCGAAGCCTTGGGAGAAAGTCGACTTGGTGACGGGCAAATTGTAATCTGCGGTACTAGCGCGTTCCGACTGGTGGTTCGAACTTAAAAAGTCGTTGTGGGTGGACACCGGGCACAATTTTGAAATCAACGATTGCCAACACGATCCCGCCTCATCAATCGCATCAGCAGGCTCGTCTTGGTAATCTGACGGGCGTCGGTAGCACTGAAAATCACACTCACCCTGATGTAAGGACTGCAACGATGATGAGTTTGAAGGGAATTCGCCTGGCGCTGGTGGCAATGGTCACGGCGATGGGATCGGCCGGGATTGCTTTCGCGGAAGACCAGTGGATCAAATTTGAAGGGGGCGAAGGCCCCGGAAAAGGGAAGCATGTCGTCTTGGTGAGTGGCGATGAAGAATATCGTTCCGAAGAAGCTCTGCCTCAACTTGCCAAGATTCTCTCCAAACATCACGGATTCACAACGACGGTGCTGTTTGCGATTGATCCCGCTTCTGGTGTGATCGATCCTAACAAAGGCGACAATATTCCGGGGCTCGAAGCACTGGGTACCGCCGATCTGATGATCATTGCCACGCGGTTCCGGCATTTGCCGGACGCTCAGATGAAACATATCGCCGACTACGTCGAAGCGGGTAAGCCAGTCATCGGCTTGCGTACCGCCACTCACGCCTTCAATGGTGGCGGAACATATGCGCGTTACAGTAATGGATCGAATGCTCCTGGCTGGGCTGGCGGTTTTGGCAAGCAGGTTCTTGGGGAACAATGGGTTAACCATCATGGACACCACGGCAAAGAGGGAACCCGAGGCATCGTCGTTGCCGGACAGGAAAAGAACCCGATCCTGCGCGGCATTGAAACCGGCAGCGTATTTGGTCCGACCGACGTCTACACGGTCGTGATCCCTGACCTGGCCAAGTCGAGTACTCCGCTGCTGCTGGGTGAAGTCACAGAAACTCTTGAACCGACGTCAAAGGGTGTGACGGGAAAAAAGAACGATCCGATGATGCCTGTGGCCTGGACCAAATCGTTCAAGAGTCCCTCGGGCAAAGAAGCACGAGTCTTCTGCACGACGATGGGTGCCGCCACAGATCTTGAAGCGGAAGGAACACGTCGTCTGGTGATCAACGCCGCGTACTGGGCTGTGGGACTGGATGAAAAAATCCCCGCGAAATCAAACGTTGAAATCGTTGGCGAATTCAAACCGACTCGCTTTGGTTTCAACGGATTTGTCAAAGGGAAAAAGCCTGCTGACTACATCCGCTAGAGCATATTCCGTTTAAGTGTGGCGTCCCGCGGGCATCAACTTGCAGCGTCTAACCCATGTTTCGACGCGACACGGAAGTGTGACCCGCACTAGTCGCAGGTATGGTTTCACTGACTGCGGTTCGGGAATATTGAAGAAGCCCGGATGACTCGGGCGTCCGCAGTTCGCTCAGTTTCCTCCTGCAGATCTTGCGGGAGGAATCGGAGTACATCGTCCGCTGCTGTTGGGACGACATTGATCGAGTTAACAAGGACGTGAAACGTGCGACAGATTGGCTCGATCACTGAAATCCCTCTCGCTGCCAGGTTTGGGGCTTATCTGGCAACGCAGGGAATTTCCTGCTCGATTGATGAAACCCAATCTGGCAATGTGATCTGGGTTCGCGAAGAGGATCAGGTCGCACGGGCGAAGGAAGAGTTGGCTCGCTTCCGAGCGGAGCCAGATCACGAGCGATACCAGTTGGTAGAACAACGGGCAAAGATCGTTTCGAGCGAGCAACAAAAGAAGGCGGATGCGATCCGCAGTCAGACGATTGATCTGAAGTCCCGCTGGGTACGCCCGACACTCGATCAGTGTCCTGCATCGCTTGGAATGATGGCCTTAATGGTGTTTGTTGCCATCATGATGGAAAGCGATCCGAATCGGCGTGTGATGTTTGTCGATCGCCTGCTGTTTTCGATGAGTGCAATCTGGTCGGGCGAAGTGTGGCGACTTGTCACCCCGATCTTCGTGCACGGTGACCATCTTCATCTGCTGTTCAATTTGATGGTGATGTACACTTTCGGATTGAAAGTGGAATCACGATTGGGCACGCCGCGATTCTGTGGCCTGGTCCTGATTGTGACTCTCGCATCGAACTTCGCCCAGTACTACTTTGCCAGTAGTAATTTTGTCGGGATGTCCGGAGTGAACTATGGTCTGTTCGGCTATGCGTGGATCCGCAGTCGGATGGACCCCAATTCCGGGATCGACGTTCCCCACGAAACCGTCGTGATGATGCTCGGGTGGGCAATCATTTGTGTGTTGATTGTCCCCGGCGTCGCCAACTGGGCGCATGGGGGCGGATTGGCTGCAGGAGCTGCTCTGGCCGCGGCAATTTCGATGTTTTTTCGCAATCGGCGCTGAAGGCTGGGCGACGCCTGTTCGATTTACGTGGCACAGTCACACCGGCTGAAGTCACTGAAATTGTCGAACATAACGCGACGTTGCCAAACGACCTCGCGCGATGCCGTTTCGCCTCGTGCGGATTTCTCGTCGTAAGCTGGCGATCTCCCGATCAATAGGGCGATCCTCGCCAATCGCCTGAAACATTACGAACCTGCAATGTTACGGCCAGTAATATTACGAACTCGCAAGCTTACGGGGGCGAATCAATGGTGACTGATCGTTCCGATCGGATAAATCGTCACGCCTGCCACGAGGAAAATCCACTCGACGAATTCGTCTCCTGATGGCGAATGTTTGGCCTGCTCCGTGCAGTAGGTTCCAGCGTTGTCATCCTGTTGTCGGAGTAATTCGGGCGATGAATCAGATGTCTACCCTGCTTGAACCCGTAGAGCAGAGCGAATCGGGATTGAACCAATCCTCTCGTTCACCAGCTGCACCTGCCATTGTTTTACCTCCACCCGATTGGTTGGATCGAGGCCAGATCCCATGTCTGGATGGTCTGCGAGCGATTGCCGTGAGCCTCGTTCTGATCGTTCATGCGTTGCGATCACCAGGGTTTCCGGAATCGCCTGTCATTCGGCATCTGGCGGACCATGGACACATCGGAGTTGATATCTTTTTTGTGATCAGTGGATTTCTGATCACAACACTGCTCGCCCGAGAACTCGAGCGAACTGGAACCGTAAATCTGAAAAGATTTTACGTTCGCCGTTTCCTGCGGATCATTCCAGCGTATCTTGTACTGCTGCTAGTTGTTGCAGCTTGCCAGATGGCGGGAAAATTCGATTTGAAAACGCGTGACTGGGTCGCGGCGCTGACGTACACGACGAATTTTCTCTACCACCCATCCTGGGAACTTGGCCATACGTGGTCATTGTCGGTGGAAGAGCATTTTTACTTCTTGTGGCCATTCGCCTTGTTCGTCGCCGGACTCGCTGGCGGCTGGCGAATGGCACTCAGTTGCATCGTCGGTTGCTGGGGAATTCGCTGTTTCATCGTGCTGGGACTCCCCGTACTTGCCGACCGCGAAACAGCATCGTACTACTCGGCTTTGGCAGAAAATTGCACATTCACGCGCCTGGACACCATCTCGATGGGATGCCTGCTCGCGCTCGCTTCTCGGTCCGATTACTGGCGTGGGTGGCTCGATCGCCTGACACGTCCTGCGATGATGTTCGGATACTTCGCCACGATCTGCGCGGCACTGGAGTTGGGAGCGATCTCGAAGTTTCACCACTGCGTCTACTACAGTTTGTCTGCGGCATGCATCGCCATGCTGATGTGGGGACTGATCCGTTCCGAAGGCCTGTCCCGCAGATTCCTGAGTAACCGAGTTCTGATGACGATGGGGATCGGGTCCTACAGCATCTACCTGTGGCAGCAACTGTTCATTCATCCCAAGCAAGTTGGCTGGATACACGCGTTCCCACAAAATATTGCTCTGTCGCTCGTCGCTGCCTGTCTGTCGTTCTGGATCATTGAACGCCCGTGTAACCGCTTGAAAGATCGCCTTGCCCACTGATGGACTGGCAATATTCGGATGCGGGAATTTCAACGGTTTCCAACTTAATCGCCGATCACTGTCCACTTAATTGCCAATCTCACCTCACTTTCAGGTCCCGAACCGGGACTTTTCCGGTCATGTCCGAAGTTCAACCTCTGACGGAAGTACCTGTCATGACGGACATCTCGAATCGCCGATCAGGATGTTTACGTTTTCGTAATGTTTGGGCTGAAAGTTCCGTCACGACATCAATCGGCATGTAAGAGTTGGGGACAGCATTCTCCCGACGGCCTCCAACCACCTTCTCCTACAGACTTGGCGATAATGTTGCTCGACTTTTCCAAACGAGCGTTGTTCTCACGAGCCCTCGACCTGACCGGTTGTGGCCGTGCGCTCCGTGCCAGTCGAGCCTGGGAAGGTGTGCTGATCCTGAACTACCATCGGATCGGTGAACCCCACCGCTCGCTGCTGGATCGAAACCTGTGGAGCGCTTCTCAGGACACCTTTGATTATCAGGTCTCCCTCGCCGCGAAGAACTTTGACATCATCGGACTGGATGACCTTGAGCAGGCCCTGAAGGAACCCCGTGGCCGTTACGTGATGTTTACATTCGACGATGGATACCGAGACAACTATACACAGGCCTACCCAGTCCTGAAGGGACATGGCGTCCCCTGCACATTCTTCCTGACGACGGGGTTCATCGACGCTGCCCAGGTTCCATGGTGGGATGAGATTGCCTGGATGGTTCGCACCAGTCCTCTGTCGGCCCTGGATGTCAACCGCTGGACTTCGACTCCTGTTCCGTTTGAAGAACCGCATCGTGAAACGGCCATTCGTCGTCTGCTGAACGTGTACAAGGGCTTGCCAACTGAAACCACATCCGATTACATGGAATTCCTTTCTCAGGCGTTGAAGAGCGGTCGCTGCCCGAAAGCGATCTCCAACGAATTGTGGATGACCTGGGATATGATTCGCGAAATGCGACAGGGGGGGATGACGTTCGGTGGCCACACCGTGACCCATCCAATCCTGGCCAATCAATCTGCGGCCGAGCAGGATTGGGAAATTTCCGAGTGTAAGCGGCGCCTGGTCGAAGAAATCGGCGAACCGATCTACGCGTTCAGTTTTCCCGTCGGGGGGCGATCGAGTTACAACGCATTCACGCGTGCCTCACTGCAGCAGCATGGCTTCCGCCTGGCGTTCACCTATCACGGCAACTACTGTCGCCCAGGTCATTCCGATTTGCACGCGATCAGCCGAACGGCGATCGAAACCGATATCACCCCAACCCAATTCCGCGCGGTCGTGACGTTGCCACAGTTATTCGCCTGAACGGTTTCGCATTCGGCGCGATTCGCGAGTTCGGCGCGCGGCGCATTGTTCGGCGCGGGTCTCCCGACCCCGCCGAAACGCTCGACCGAAGGTCTCCCGCATTTATGCTCGCTCGATTCGCAAATCGCAGCGATTCGGGCCAGATCCTTTGTGACCTAAATATCCGCCGAGGCCGTCGATTGAAGAGGAGACCTTCGGTCGGCCGTTT
>CAIWEX010000943.1 GCA_903911795.1 uncultured Schlesneria sp. | reverse complement strand
TGAGTCTTGTGCTCCTGAAATAATTCGAGCAGTCGACTGATCGTCAGCGATTTGGGGATAAACAGCGGCGGTCGAATCAGCCGACGCAGGTCGATCGGTCGTCCCAGATACTGCTGCAGAAAAACATCCTTGATGTAGACAAATCCGACGATGGTATCGATCGTCCCTTCACAGACAGGGACTCGCGAAAAGCCTGACATGGCGATCGCACCGACGACTTCTTCCGATGGGGTATCGATGTCAACCGCATCGATATCGATGCGAGGACGCAAAATATCGACGACAGTTCGATCTCCCAGCCTCAACGCCTCCATGGCGACTTTGTGTTCGGATTCTTCCAGCACCCCGGTTTCTGATCCGGTTTCGATCAGATGTTCGATGTCTTCGACGGAAACGGACCGCTGAGGCTCAATCTTCTGGCCGAGCATCTTCAGAACGATCGTGGTGGTGATATGCAATCCCCAGATCGCCGGGCGCGAGATCCGCTGGAGCAGAAACATGGGATAGGCGACCAGCCGCGCGATCGGTTCGGCGTTTTGAAAGGCAATCCGCTTGGGAACGAGTTCCCCGAGAATCAGTTGCAGAAACGCAATCCCACAGACAACGATCCCCAGCGCTAACCCGACACGCCGTTCAGCAATCCATGCCAGCGGAACATCCTGCAGGACAAGCGCCAGCGGTTCGGCGAGTCTGGCACCAGCAAACGCCGAAGCGAAAGTACCGACGAGGGTGATGCCCACCTGCACAGTCGGCAGGAACCGATCAGAGTCACGAGCGAGGCCCAGTGCGACGCGGGACGCACCATCCCCATCTTCGGCCCACTGTTCCAGGCGTCCCCGCCGGGCGGTCAGAATCGCAATTTCAGCGGCAGCGAAGAAGCCGTTCAACAGCGCCATCAGCACGACCACACCCAACTCGATCGCCCAACCCGGCACGTTTTGCTCCCTCACCCAGAACGGAAAAGACACAGTGCGTTATTATGCAGTATGCCGCTCAATTGGTCGAGTGAGGGGCTTGGAGAACATTTTTTACGCAGGCCTCATTCTTGTATTCATGGTTCATCGTCCAACAACCGCAGTTGTTCACGGATCAGCGCGATGTCCTCCAATTTTTGAAGTCCCGCTCCAAATTCGGCCACGACCCGGCTGCTGACGAGGGGGGCATTCCTGTCGCAGCGACAATAGGTGAGGTTCGTGCCGCTTTCAGCTGGCCGACGGCATTCACCACAGCAGGGAGTCTCGTCGTTGCCGCAGTCATCTTAGCCAGCCCGTTGACGTCGCTGTGGCCAGCAAGTCGGCGTTACATCGCATTCGCCACTTTCGTACTGCTGGTTCTTGCGACTTGCACCGTTTGCGGTCACTATGCTGGCAGTCGAGTCGCGAGTATTTTGCGCTGACGACTATATCGCCTGATCACGCCTGTCATTGTGGTCGGCATTCACCGGTGGATACAGCCCGAAATGCGAATGAAACCAAGGGGGCAGTGATGCTTCGATCTATGCCGGTCTGGTTCGGATGGGCGTGTTTGTGTCTGATCAGCGGCTGTGCAAACGAGGTGACTCCGGAAGTTGATGTCGCTCGTGAAACTGTGGTAACCCAGCCCGTCGTTCCGAATGAACAAGTTCCAGTCGGGCCTGCGGCGACGAAACTCGCCGAGGTTGAACCAGCCGTTGATTCACCCGGATTGGATGCGCTGACCGAGCGACTCAAGCAACTCACGGATGAAGTTGAAGCGTC
>CAIWEX010000942.1 GCA_903911795.1 uncultured Schlesneria sp. | reverse complement strand
CCAGCAAAGATGTATGTCCGCGGTTCTGGCATGTTCGATGAAGAGACAAGACAAGGATTCGAATCAAAGAAGACAAGATATGTCTTCTGTTTGTCGGCGCGTTTGTACGTCAAAACTCACTGCAGTGAAAGTGGCCACGATCGAACCCCGGCGAAAATCCCACTTCGGGGATGGGCATCAGTCGGGCTGATTTCACGAAATGGGACCCGTGCCAGTCCGTCGTCTGTCGTTTGAGTCCCCCATCGCGAGAATCCCCTCAAGTGGACTCTTCGGCAAATTCGATACATTCCGTAAGGACTGCAGGGTCTCTGCGGGGACCCGCGTTTTTATGCAAAATGAGGGGTGATCATGCGAATGCCTGTTCTGTTGCTGGGACTATGGCTCGCATTGACTTGCGCAATTTTGACCAGGCGAGGCGATGCCTGCCCCTACTGTAAGGCTGATGCAGCGGGACTCGCCACGGCCGCACCACCGGCAGATGACGCCGATGCTTTTCCGCTAATGCTGTCCGGCGGGTTGGACATCGCATCTGCCTATTATTTTCGTGGATATCAGCAGGCAGACCACGGGCCAATTCTGCAACCGTACCTCAACATCTTCACGGCTCACACAATTCAGGAAGATCTGGTGGTCCGTCCCTACTTGTCGCTATTTCACAGCAGCCATCTGGCCGCAAACAACCGAATGGCAGACATGTCCGACGTAATGGTAGGGGCCGTGACGAACTGGCAAGGATTGTCGGTCGATTCGCGCTACGCTTACTACACAATGAGTCCACTGATGCGGACGCCGGTTCACGAACTGGGGGCCAAAGCAAGTTTTGACCTTCTTACCCTGCGTGAGGGTTCTGAAGCACTTAAACCATTCAGTGTCCGCCCATTCGTTGGGGTTTATGGGGAATTGATTCCCGAGCAGGATACGACGCAGTTGTTCGTGAATGTCGGCGTCGAACCCTCTTGGCGATTTGAGCTCGGGGGGACGAAAATCGGCCTCGGACTTCCCATCGACTGGGGTCTCGGCGGAAACAAGTACTATTTCAACAGCGATGGAACCAACGCTGTTCTGGGCTACTTCGCGACAGCCATGACCGCAAGCGTCGCCATTCCGGTTCCAGAGGCGTATGGCAAGTGGTTCCTCAACACATCGCTGCAATATCTGCATCTCTCAGCCGATAGCACCATTGCTGCAAGCGGAGGCGTCCAGGATTTGTGTATCGGAAAGATCGGGTTGTCGTTTGTTTACTGATCCGATGAGCGAATGGAACTTGTCAGCCATAACAGCAGATTCGAGCTGCACACCGTCAAATAGCAGCGATCTCAAGTGTGATCAAAAACAACAGGCGAGTCGGTGATCCGACTCGCCTGCTTCGTTTTATGCCCAGATGAGGATCGCTGAGATCACTCGAACTTGGCCTTGATCGTTGGGATCTCGTTCGCGCCTTCTTTCACTTTGACCATCTGCGACTTGACGACCCAGCCGATTTTCTCTTGCCAGACCTTGATTTCATGTTCGCCAACCGGCAGATCGGCGATCTCGAATTCACCTTTTTCGTTGGTGACGGCTGCATAGGGATGATCGAGGACGACCCAGTAGGCCTCCATAAACGAATGGATATCACAGGTGACCTTGGTCGGGGTCTTTTCCTTCTGATTCACATTCTTGACTTCAACCCCCTTGCGGTCTTTTGGTGCGACAATGAAGTTGTCTGGCTTGTTGGCTCGTGGCCAGGTGTGTG
>CAIWEX010000941.1 GCA_903911795.1 uncultured Schlesneria sp. | reverse complement strand
GGCAGCACTGCGTTCGTTCACACGGACGCTGGCGGCGGACCTGGTCGGTCGCAAGAGTCGAGTTAACGCCGTGTCTCCCGGCCCGATCTCGACCCCGATCTATGGTCGGATGGGAATGCCAGCCGACGCCCTCAACGACCTGGCAAGCGGAATCTTGTCTCAAGTGCCGATGAAGCGGTTCGGCGAGCCAGACGAGATCGCCAAAGCCGTGGCGTTCCTGGCCTCCGACGAGGCGTCCTACATCACCGGCGTCGAACTCAACGTCGATGGTGGTCTGGGTCAATTGTAAATCACCTAGTCCTCTGTGGGGGCGGGATTTTCCCGCCCCCTTTCTTTTAGGAGATAGACTATGACAACAACACACTTCAACGCCAATGTCGTCGCCCGTTTCTACGCCGCCCTTCGTTCCAACAATGTAGAGCTTTGGCTGTCGAACTTCGCCGCTGACGCCATTGCTCACGATCCTGTCGGTGCGCCTCCGCATTACGGTCACAGCGGACTGCGAAACTTCCTGTCAGGCGTCTTGGCTCAGTTCGAGACATTTGGACTGACGGAGAATGACGTGTTCCATGCACCGCAAGGCGCAGCCGTGAAATGGACGGGCCGTGGTCGTGGCCGGAACGGTCGGCAGATTGAGTTCCACGGCATCGACGTGTTCGAGTTCGATCACGATGGAAAAATCCTTTCGCTCAAGGCGTATTGGGACGCCGCTCCCGTCATGGCGACCCTCGCCGCTTCCTCATCGGCGCATGGGGAAACCACATGACGAGTCCGACCATTCTTTCGATCCAGGTCAGTCCTCCCCGGTCATTTGGCACGGAGGGAGCTTCCGACCCAATGGATCGACACTGGACGACCGGCTTCTACAAGGAGCCGGTCGTCGGGCCGGTTCATTTAGGCCGGAGCAATCTCGAAGGTGACGGCCAAGCCGACCTCGTGAATCACGGCGGGTTTGAAAAGGCGGTCTTGGCCTACTCAGCGAATCACTATCCGGCCTAGCGCTCAGAACTCGACAAGCCGGACCTGCCATTCGGGGCTTTCGGAGAAAACTTCACCGTCGCCGGGCAAACTGAAGCGGACGTGTGCATCGGTGATCGCTGGGTCGTGGGAGAAGTTCGCCTGGAAGTATCGCAGCCCCGGCTTCCGTGCTGGAAGTTGGCCCGGCGCTGGCGCATCAAAGACCTAGCCTTACGGGTAGATCGCACCGGGCGTTCCGGCTGGTATTTTCGTGTTCTTTCGGAAGGATGGGTGACGCCGAATCAAGTCTGGCAGTTGGAACACCGGCATTGTCCCGATTGGACGGTTGCTCGTGCGAATCAGCTTTGGCTCCACGACAAGAGCAATTTGACCGATGCCGCTGAGTTAGCGGCACTCCCGTCCTTGGCGACGAGTTGGAAGGAGATGCTGGCCCGCCGTCTCCAGAAAGTACAGTGTCTAGACGATTCCCGTCGTCTGGTTGGCCCCAACAAGAGTTGATCGTCGTGAACGGACATGAAAGGACTTTCTGCGGCCAATCGACCATCTTCTAAAACAAAAGCGTCGGACGGGGTAAGGAAACGATTTGTGGTGGCGTCCAAGATGGTGTGGAGAGACAAGACCATCTGACGAAACCCCTGAACTGGAGAAATTCATGAGAACGACAATCGACGCAACCATCGGTGGATACAGCCCGGTATCGTATTTCGAGAAGGGCCATGCCGAGCGGGGAAATCCTGAATTCCATGCCGAACACGAAGGGAAAACGTACTTCTTCACGTCGGCAGCTCAAGTGGCGACCTTCCAGGCGAATCCCTGCAAGTTCGCCCCGGCATTTGGAGGACAGTGCGCCTATGGCCACGCCGTTGAAAAAGAGTTTCCCGTCGATCCGACCAACTTCAAGATCGAAGACGGCAAGTTGTTGCTGTTTCTGAAGAACGCCGAAGTCGATGCCAAAGCCCTGTGGGAAAAGGAAGGCAACGGGGCCTGCATGATCAAAGCCAATCGGAACTGGAACAAGGCTCACCAGGGATAAGAATTCGATCTTGCCGTTCCCCCGGACGACTGAATCGACCGTACCAACTCAATGGCCGTCCCCGCTGGGTGATCTTGTTGGTCATCCGAAGCCGGTCGGCCCTGTGAAAAAAAACAACACCAAGGAAAATGCCATGAACCTGCGATTTGTCACTCGCCAAGTCCACGCCTACATCGACTATCCGGTTGCGATCAGCCTGATGGCGATGCCCTTCCTGCTCAATCTCGGTTCCTCGCACCCTCTCGCCAAATGGCTGTCCGTCGCAACAGGTGTTGCGGCGCTCGTCCTGACCCTGCTGACCGATCATGAAACAGGCGTCATAAAGGTGCTGCCGTACTGGTTTCACGTCGCCGTAGATCGTATGGTCGGGATCACTTTCGTTGCGGCCCCGTTCGTCCTCGGCTTCAGCGGACTCGATGCTGGTTACTATTGGGCCAATGGAGCGGCGGTCTTGGCTGTTACGTTCCTGCTGAATGCTCCTGCTGCCAAAGCAACCCCAGCTTTTGCGATGGCTTAGGGTGTTCAGACTTTCCACAATCGAAGTCACGAGGCAACACGGCAATGACTCAGGACCGAGACAACAACGAATGGCTTGAAGCCTTGCAAACGGACGGGGCGTTGCGTGAAGCAGCCCTTTCCGACTTGCGAGGGGTGTTGTTGATCGGCCTGAAGACCGCTTTGAAGTCACAGTCGGATTTCGTGGATTCGTTGCTCGATGATTTCGTTCAGGATTCGCTGGTGCGAATTTTGCGATCCCTGGATCAGTTTCAGAATCGCAGTCGGTTTGTCACCTGGGCGACAGCAATTGCTATTCGGGTTGCCCTGACGGAACTACGGAAGCGTCGTTGGCGAGATGTGTCGCTGGAAAAACTTGTGGCCGACACAGGTTTCGAGCCGTCTGCCACCGAAACGACTCCCGACCGGGAAAGTCAGCCGATCATCGAGGCGATGTACCGGATCATTAGCTCAGACCTGACCGACAAGCAGCGAACAGTCTTGTTGGCCGAAATCAAAGGGATGGCCCAGGAAGAGATTGCCCGGCAGATGGGGAGCAGCCGGAACGCCTTGTACAAACTCAGCCATGACGCACGACAGCGGCTCAAGCTGGGTTTGGAAAAATCCGGATTCAATGCCCTCACTATTAGCTGACAGAAAGGCTATGTGCCATGTCCTTATCACGTCCTGAACTCCAGAAAATGCTCGATGTCGTGCGTGCCACGCAACTTGTCGAAATCGACTGCGATGTCTGCTTGATGCAGGTCGGGGAGTTCGCCGAACTGAATCTGGTCGGCAAGCCGATCCCCGAAGGACTCAGAGCCATCGAGCAGCACCTTTCCATCTGCGACGAGTGCCGGGAAGAATACGAAATGCTTTGCCTGGCGCTCCGCAAGTAGGACTGTCCCGGAAGATCATGAAACCAAGGCTCACGAGCCAGAATCTATTTCAGAGGAGTTGAACCATGTCCTTCGCAACGCAAACTGTCGCAACCAAACCGAATATCGTGCCGATCTTGTGGGAGGATCGTCTCGTCTCCCTGCTTCAAGCAGGCGGCACTCACGTGACCCGCTATAGTCTGGTCCTGATTTTCCTGTGGATCGGGGGCATGAAGTTCACGAATTACGAGGCCGAAGGGATTCGTCCGTTCGTGGCCAACAGCCCGCTGATGAGTTGGCTCTACCAAGTCTTCAGCGTGAGCCAGTTCTCAGCGATCCTCGGCGTGGTTGAGATTGTGGTGGGCCTGTTGATCGCGACCCGCCCCGTTTGGCCAAGATTGTCGGCCTACAGCAGCTTGGCGGCAGCCGTCATGTTTGTCGGGACGCTGAGTTTCATCGTAACGACACCGGGATGGGAACCGTCGCTGGGGTTTCCAGCCTTATCGGTTCCCGGCCAGTTTCTCCTGAAAGATGCCGTTCTGCTCGGTGCGTCATTGTGGACTGCAGCGGAAGCATGGCAAACGGCGTTACAGCAGAGCAAACGATCACATTGAGGGCTTACGAGTCTGACTTCTGTTGAGAGATGTCAATGATACAACTGAAACGAGCTTACGAAGCAGCGTCCCCGGATGATGGTTTACGCATTCTGGTGGAGCGGCTATGGCCTCGTGGCGTCAGCAAGCAGAACGCACGAATCGAACTCTGGCTAAAAGACCTCGCCCCCAGCACCGAGCTCCGCAAGTGGTATGGCCACGACCCAGCCCGCTGGCCTGAGTTTCAGGAGCGTTATCGGGAAGAACTCAAAGACAAGGGCGATTTTCTCATTCTCTTGAAGTACGTCATCAAGGAGAAAAAGGTTACGTTCGTCTTTGCTTCCAGCGACGAGGAACGCAACAGTGCTGTGGCTCTGATCAAGTTTCTGGAAGGTTGATTCGCTGGAGCAATCCATGAATTGCGAATTCATCGTCGTCCCTTTCGGCACTGGACGCAATCGTATTCACGATTGCCCGGGGGCCGGAGGTCCAAGAAACGTCATGCAGACGTTTGGCAAAGTTTAACGCGATTCGTGGATCGGCGCTTGGCCTGAGGTTTCTTGTGCTGCGCACCCAGTTTGAAGCAATCTGGGTCACCCCGCGAAGTACCAACCCGACGTTGATTGTGATGAACGCATCAGCCGGAACGCACTAGCGTCCGGTTTCGGCCTACGGGCGTAAACCGTCGTTTGTTGAAACCGGACGCGAGCGCGTTCCGGCTGATGGTCGTGCATTTATTATTGTCTTCACGCTGCCTCACCGGGTACGAGAACGATCATTGCAGCGCGGCGTCAGCGAATTCCCAACCTCGGAATCGAGAGTTCAGAATCATCGGATTCATTCGTCTGCAACAGTTTATCAAGAATCCGTTCGCCCAACTCGTCGTCATGGATATGGTGAACATCGATAACGGATTTAAGCGTGAAGTGATACGTCAATGCTCCGAGCAAATGGCCATACTTAACGGAATGGCATCCCAGACAATTTTCTGTGGCCCTCAATGCACCGACAACACGAATCTCATTTGGTGCCTTTTGGACAATAACGTCCGGTGAAGCGTCTGATTTCAACTGTTCGATGGCACGCTGTTCGAAGGCGTTCAAAGGCTCCGTACGAACTTTGTGGAGTTCATCCATTTTTGGAAGGTTGGGTGTGACGTATACAACCGGCGCGGCATGTTTCAGAAGTCCGATCAACTCCATAGACTCCTGATGCCACTCGCTGACACTGGCGGTCGAATGCGAATCAACGATGATTTCGTCGATGAGCGTATGGAACTCCTTTGTGTTGAAAGAGCGTAAGCTATCGGAAGCCTGAAAAGTTTTGGACTTTGTTACCTTTTCAAGATTCTTTCTCTGCAGCGTTGCTCCAGAAATGGATTCCCTGAGGATGAGTGAGTCGCTCTGTGCTGGTGTCGCGTGATCACGAACAACGATCCGCTGCATCTCGGCTCGACGCCCAAATCCAAATGACGTTTCGAACGACACAAAGTCACGAGCTTGCAGCCGATGAAAGTCCGCAAAGGCCCGCATTCGGAATTGTGACTCTGGTCCATTAAAGGGCACGTACGATTGGGGAACGATGGAATCAGAAGCGAAGTCTTCCACCGGTTCGAATCTGAAGACGAGAGGTTTCATCGGAAAGTCGCTACGATTCTCTGCTGCATGCATATCCAGACTACTTGTCTGGAATGGTGATTGCTTCCATTGAAATTCAGTAGCGCCAAGCCAAAAAAAGCAGTTTCCGATGGCTACAAGTCCGGCGACAATTCCCGTGATTCTGCACTTCAATGGAACCTCAACCTTCAATCAGTCCGGGGATGCATGCAGTGTCAGGCGTTCTGACTGAATTTCGCAACAGCGTCAAGACATTCTTTGAAGGACGGGCAGAAATCTCTGTCATGAAGCGGAAGAGAACGACTGCATGGCGTGGTCAACTTGGAAATGGAACTCATTAGCGGATTAGTGGTGCCATCAGTCCACCCCGCCGATGTCTGGCCCGGTCCGCGCAGTACGACTACCAACCCGACGTTGAATTCTACGCATGCACCAG
Organism: uncultured Schlesneria sp.; assembly: GCA_903911795.1. Classification (GTDB taxonomy): domain Bacteria; phylum Planctomycetota; class Planctomycetia; order Planctomycetales; family Planctomycetaceae; genus Schlesneria. Next base: position 17,941 of record CAIWEX010000941.1, on the reverse strand, counting down.
CCGGAACGCGCTAGCTTCCGGTTTCAACGAACGACGGTTTACGCCCCGTAGGCCGAAACCGGACGCTAGCGCGTTCCGGCTGATGGTTGTACATTTATCATTGTCTTCACGCTGCCTCACCGGGTACGAGTACGATCTTGTCATTTGGCCAGATTCATTGTAGACATTATGTCTATTGTGATGGGGATGGGTTCTTGGAACGGTGAGATGCTGATGAGAATTTCCCTTGCTTGTGATTGCACGGTCGCATTGTTTCTGATGGGTCGCGGCGACAGTGGTCCGATTCCGAAGGCTCTTTCCAACGGAGGCGGGCTCCAGGATTCGGCGAATGCGTCTCCCAAGTCTGAAGCGAAAGCAGACTCACCTCATGCTTCGACCGTGAATGCCATCCCGCCGTGCCAAGTTTATGACCGACTGACACGGCATCACTACCTTGCTGACGCTTTGGGCACTTTGCACGACAAGACTCCAGAGTCCCTCACATGAACCTCAAGCCTCGCCGAAATCCGCAAATACATCCTTCACGGGCTGGCATGTCGTTAATCGAGCTGCTGGTCGTGATCGCCATCATTGCGATCTTGATTGCTCTCTTGCTTCCCGCGGTGCAGATGGCTCGTGAAGCGTCTCGGCGGACCCAGTGCCGCAACAATCTGAAGCAGATCGGTCTGGCGTTGGAGAATTATCACGCGACGAATGGCATTTATCCTCCAGCCTCCATTCGAGCCCCCGGTTTCCTGGACAACGGTCGGGATGAGCCGCGGACGACTTGGACGATCTCACTCCTACCATATATGGATGCCGCACCACTCTTCCAATCGTATCGTTCAACGCTGACGAGCGATGACCCTGCGAACAGTCTATTGCGAGTCACCTCGATCCCCGGTCTCTTGTGTCCGACCGACACGGGGGCCGAAGTTTTGTTCGAGCCGCGATTGGGGATCACCTATCAACGCGGTAACTATGGTGCCAATTTCGGTGCCGCGAGTTGGGGGACGGACGATTGGCAGGAACGCAAGTACCGCGGCGTGATGGGGCAAAACGTCGCGGTACGACATGCCGACATCACCGACGGATCCAGTCAAACCGTCGTGGTGGCCGAGCTGCGGATTCAACCGTCCTCTCGCGACAATCGAGGTGTCTGGGCCTTTCACGGAGCTGGCTCAGCCAGCGTGGGGCTCGATTGTGATTCACTCTGCCGAGGCATCAACGGCGATCCGACATCTGATTGGATTCCGTTCTGCGATCCAATTCCCAATGGAATGAATTGTTCCTTTCAGAACAACTTCGACAGCAATGCGGGACCGCGCAGCCGACACAGCGGCGGAGCACACTTGTTGCTCGGCGACGGCTCGGTTCGGTTCGCCAGCGAGTCGATCAGTCAATCCCTATTGAACGCGATCTTCACCAGCCAGAATCAAGAGGTTGTCGGCGAGTGGTGAACCCTGGAGCCAGCCCCAAGATCTGGTGAAAGTGGCCACATCGAAACCGACTCTACCGACGGAATCAGATAACATGAGCAACTGGATGTGGCGGAGCCTTGGACAAGAATTCGGCCCAGTCGAAACCATCGCGCTGTGCGATCTCGCGAAGAACGGCACACTCGGACCTGACGACGAGGTCTGTCGGAGCGGTTCTGCCCAGTGGGTGCGAGTGGCCACGGTACCGGAGCTACAAAAATTTCTGACGCCGGGATCAAGCGGCGTGGCTGCAACATCGATGCAATCACCGGAGCCAGCCAGGGAGTCTCCCAACGAGGCGTCTGCTGCTCCCGTCAAGCCGAATCCCCTCCCTCCCGAGACAAAACCGCAAACGACCGCAGACCCCGCTGTTGCTCTCAAGTCGACACCACCGAATCCCGTAAAGCCATTGGTAACCGTGGTCACTGCGGCACAAGCCACAGTTCGCCCTCATGTCTATCGCCCGACGAATTCCTCTTCGTCGTGGCCCATTATCATCGTCGTAGCGTGCATTGTCCTGGTCTGCATTTTGGGAGCCGGTTGTGTCTGGTACTGCTACATGCGTCCAGTCATCATTCCGCTCATGGGGCCGAAGAAGCCAGTCGACTGCATCGCCTTCAGTCCGGATGGTCGCTGGATCGCTTCCGCTGGTGACGACAACGCTCTGTACGTCTATTCGGCCAACGATGGGACGCTGCGTCGCACGATACAAGGTCACGGAGGCCACATCATGGCAGTCAACTTCAGCCCTGACAGCCAGCGGGTCATCACGGGATCTCAAGACAACACGGCCAAGGTATGGGATGTCGAAAAGGGTGTCGAAGTTTTTACGCTCCACGGACACGAGAAACGAGTCGACGGAGTGGCCTTCAGTCCCGATGGAACGTTGATCGCGACCGGTGCCTGGGACGAGTCGGTCAGAATTTGGGACGCGTCCACGGGGAAGTTCAAACGCGACTTCAAGACGCATAGTGTAAACTGCCTCTGCTTCACCCCCGACAGCAAGGTGATCGCGACATGCAGTTGGGACTGGACAATTCGCCTGTATATCGTGGAAAACGGCGAGCAAAGGCGGGCGTTCGTCGGTCATGGCAACGGTGTCTACGCGATCGCTTTCAGTCCCGATGGCCTGCAACTGGTCTCAGCGAGCGAAGACGGAACCGTCCGCATCTGGAACGTCGAAACCAGAAAGCAAGTCCTCAAGCTCGAAGGCCATACGGGACCAGTCTTCGACGCCACCTTCACGCCTGACGGTAAACGTGTCGTCTCCTGCGGCAAGGACCAGACGATCAAAATCTGGAACTTGGAAACAGCGAACGAAAGTCAGACCCTGATCGATCACCCCGGCGATGTCCGCAGCATCGCCTGCAACCCCGACGGCCGAAACATCGCCTCCGGCGGTGACAAAGCCGCTTCGCTGTTGTGGAAAAGATATTTGCGGTAATACTGACGATGGACGTTAATTACGATGCACGCAATTGACGCGTTGACTGAGGTTTCTTGTGCTGCGCACTCACCCATGTCCCCGAACACCTGTTAACCATGTCCCCAGTCTATACAGAAGCAAGCTGGCCACCCGGTCGTCAGACGGACGGTGGTGCGCGGGCTGGAATCAGTCGCTACTTGCTTGGCGTCGGGGATGTTTGACTCCGCCGGAAAACGAAAAGGCTGATTACCGGGACAATCGGAGCTCGCATACGTGCGTTGGTCCAGTAGACCAGATGGACACCTTGAACAGTCAGTACCAGTGCCAGCAGTGGCCACCACGGGAAACACTTTCCCTGGCACAACAGAGATGTGTTCAGCACAACGCTGATGGCGAAAATCCCCAGGATTGCCGTGTAGTAATACGCAACCATTCGGACCAGTCGCGACGGAGTACTTCCTGAAGCCTCCCCTTGAGGCGTGGGACTCCACAGGCTGCGGATACGGTACCAGACCGCATGTGCAAATCGCTCGGGTTCGTTCCGGATGAATTTCCGTGCTTGCAGACCTTGCCAGCGGTCACGATCCATTTCGGTGGAGTCTGGCCCCAACTCATCGCGCAGTGACGCGAGTAACTCTTTCGTCCAGCGATCGAAGCTCGGCTTGCTCCATTCGCTTCCCCATCCTCGATCAACAACTTCTGAATAAAATTCGGGGTTGTTCGCCAACAGCAGCGTATAGCCTCCATGAGTCGTCATCAGGATTGGCGAACCGATTACCATCTGATTTCGAATGACCCACGGAGCGAGTACCAACAGCGTCGATACAATGACTCGCCAGGGAACTGCAGCAGCGGGGGCCTTCAATTCCTTCGCGAGAAGTTTTTGCAGGCCCCATGCTCCAAGAATCAGCCCGGCAAACGGCCAGAACGTCGGACGACACAGGACCAGCAATCCGAACAGCAGGCCCATTCCGAGTTGACGAGCCGCCTCAGAACAATCCCGTCGCACGATCCAGAAGACCAGCAACGAAACCAATCCTGCACAGGTGACCTCGGTCATCGGTTGTGCTGAGTACTGAAGGAGCATCGGATCGACGGCCACCAGCAGTGCCGCGAGCAGACTTCGCCGTTCCCCCAGGCCGAGTGCACCAGCAGCCCGCCATGTCGCCCAGACGGTGATTCCTCCCCAGAACAGATTGCCAACGGCGACAGCCGCAGCGGCGGGAAGAATCAGCATCAGTCCGCCGAGTTGAATCGGATAGACCGGCGGCCGGAAGGCGGTTGGCGTCAGCCGCTCGGCATCGACCAGACCACGTCCCTCGGCCAGGCAGCGAGCCATTCCCAGGTAGGCATCACGATCGCGCGTCAGTTCATCGGAATGCGTTGCAATCACGAATCCCCGCAGCGACAACGCCAGCAGGAGGCAGCCCAGCATCCACCAGCGACTCGTTGTCCGAGCCGTTTCGGGACCGCTTCGCAGCTCGCTCGTCGTGTTCAATCGGCAACCTCATGGTGCTCATGCTTCAGCGGGACCGGCGAGTCACCAAGGCCAGGATCGCCGGTATAACGACCAGATTCCCCAGGCTTCCTCCCGCAGTTGCCACCGCGACCAGCCATCCAAAACTCGACATCGGAACGAACTCACTATACAGCATGGCGAGGAACCCGAGGCTGACAGCCGAGCTTGATAAGACCACACCCGGTCCGCTACCGGCGTAGGCGGCTTTCAAGGCTTCATCGGACGAACGGCCCGCTCGCAATTCCTGCTTCCAGCGCAAGAGACAATGGACGGCATCATCAACCGACAGCCCGATGGCCACTCCTGCGACCAGAGCCGTCGACATGTCGACCTTGATTCCGAACCATCCCATGATCCCCAGCACCAGCCCCACGGCCAGCAGCGTCGGGGTAAACGCCAGCATGGCGAGCGGCAGATAACGCAGCGCCATCCATAGCATCGCCAGACTCATCAACCCCGACCAGATCGTCGCCCGGAAGGATGTGGAGACCACCGCATGCGTGATCTGTGTCATCAGATGAGACAGTCCCGTGATGAATGTCTTGTCCGACAATTCCCGCTGAGTGATCGCCATCAGCTTGGCGAAACATTCTTCCTTCAACTCAGGCTGAGCACTCTCACGGATCCGCACCAGAATGCGGACTTGATCGGTCGAACTGTCGTCGGGATTCCGGCTCCAGAGGTTATCGAGAAAATGAGCGTACTTCGGCTGACTGAGAATCCGGACCTTCCAGGAGACGATCGCCTCAGGATCTTTGACATTCGGTGGAACATTCAGCAAGTCCGCCAGTGAAACAACTCCCGACACCATGTCCGGGTTTTCTTGACGCATCAGTGTTGAAACGTGAGCGACTTTTTCGAGCCAGGCGGGGGACATCTGTTCAGGAGCAGGCGAAATCAATTCCACCAGCCCGATCCCTCCCATCCGTTCTTCGATGAAGCGGTAATCACGCGCCACCCGCGAACGTGGTTTGTGGATATTGATGTAGTTCGATTCAAATTCGATCCAGACGGAACCAGCGGTCGCAATCAGTACGGGAGTCAGAAACATGACGAGGGTGAGTCCGGGGTGAGTCAGCACCCAACCCGTCATTCGACCGACCCCTTCCGCCACGGCGGCGGTTCCTTGTTCGACCGATGCCACATCATCACGTCGACGTCGCAACCGCATCGTCATCGCACCTGCGGAGAGCGCCCAGACCAGTGCCCCTGCTACCAGGTTGCAGGCAAACATCGTGATTCCCAGTTGGGCCACCGGTTGCACGGTTGTTGCGGCCCAGGTGGCCAGGTATCCCGACGCCGAAGCAATCGCGCACCATGCCACCGGCGTGAACATCACGGTCAACGTTTCGTGGGCTGTCTCCGGCCGCTTCAACCCTGTGTGCAGGATGGAAAAGAACCGCACCGCCAGGTGGCTGGCGGCAGGCATACACAACACGACGGTCTGCGCAATGATCGGGCCGGCCGAAAGAGTCAGTTTCAGATTAAAAAACGTGATGAAGATGCGGGTGATTTCCCATGTCGCCCAACCCGCAATCAATGACAACAGCGCCCAGGCCGGATTGCGGACAGCAATCAACATGGTGATCGTCATCAGGATCATCGCCACAACACCCAACGTCTGGTTATCGCGATCCAGACTGACGAAACCGTCGACTACCAGCACGGGCGCCCCCGCAACCGCGACTCGCTCCAGCTTCTGCTCGCGGGCAAATTCGTCAGAAATCTGCCGGATCTTCAGCACGGCATCACGTCGGTCTGTCTCGGCCGAGGCATTCAACCGGACGATGATCGCCGTCATCAGTCCTGTCGGGTCGACCAGCAATCCATTGAATAACGGATGTGCACTGAGTCGTTTCCGGATATCCGCCTGTTCCACAGGATCGTCTGCGGCGGATCGGACAACCATCGAGACCGTTGCCCGGCCAGCGACCATCCGGAACAGTCCGAAAATGGAAAACGAATCTGAGACTGCTGATGTGACTGCTTCATCGACCAGCCAGGGAACCGGCATCTGATCGATGGCATCGGCTCGTTCAACACCGGGGACTTCGGCCAGGCGATCCGCCAGAAGTCGAATTCGGTCCATCCCTGCAGGGGTCCAGAGCTGTTTGTCGTCATAGGCGACAAATACGATCTGATCCCCCCCGAATGCGTGCTTGGTCTTTTCGTAACTGAGCAGTGCAGGGTGATCTTCCGGGAAAAACCCTTCAATCGTCTGGTCGAATTCGACGGGCGGTACGAAATACCACGACAGAGCGATCAGCGGGATGACGACCATCCAGACTGCGTAGCGGTAGCGAAACACGACGCGAGAAAGCCAGTCAATCATAAACGCCAACAGCCTTACAACGACAAGCGATTCCTGAGGTTACGAACATCCAGACCGACCGACGCGACGGGTCTCCGGAAAATCTACCTCATCATTCGTCAGTCTGCGGCACTTCAGATAACGGTTCACGGTTCGCAACGCAACTGCATCGCGGATTCTCGGGTTTGTATGAGTCTACTTTTTGGGGTCTCGTTCGTTCGGCACGGGTCCTCTTTTTGGTTCTTGCTCGTCGCGGGTCTCCTGACTTGTTCGGCGCGGGTCTCCCGACCCCGCCGAAACCGACGATCTTGTCAAAAGGGCATTTGATCTGACTGAGCTCACACGAATCCGGCAAGAATTTGGCGAGTCTCGGACATGCTGACGTTTGGGGAGAATGCGAGGAAAAATGAGATAGACCTGCGGTCGCCCGTTTCGGCAGGGTCGGGAGACATCGAGCGACCCGCACCGATCACGGTTTGGGGTGCATGCGAGGAAAAAAGATGGAGACCTTCGGTCTGCCGTTTCGGCGGGGTCGGGAGACCCGCGCCGATCACGATCACGCGTTGATTTTTCCGGGCTGACTGCTGATCGCTAATCACCACTTCGCGCCAACTCCAACAGGTACTGGCCGTAGCTGTTGTTCTGCATCGGTTCTGCCAGCTTCCGGAGTTGTTCGGCTGTGATGTACCCCAATCGCCAGGCGATCTCTTCGGGACACGCAACTTTCAAACCCTGTCGGGCTTCGAGGACACTGACGAACGTCGACGCCTCAAGCAGTGACTGATGAGTTCCTGTGTCGAGCCATGCGGTGCCACGACCGAAGATCTCGACTTCCAGAGTTCCGCGCTTCAGGTATTCGCGGTTGACGTCTGTGATTTCGAGTTCTCCACGGGCTGACGGCTTCAGTGACCTGGCAATGGCCGGGGCATCACTGTCGTAGAAATAGAGACCGGTCACCGCATAGTTCGAACGGGCGACCTTCGGCTTTTCTTCGATCTCTTGTGCCTTCCCTTCGGCATCCAACACAACCACTCCATACCGCTCGGGATCACGGACATGGTACGCAAACACTGTCGCACCACGGGTCCTGGCGCTGACCGCCTGCAGCGACTGAGCCATATTGTGACCGTAGAAGATGTTGTCACCCAGAACCAGGCATGAAGGGGCTCCTTGCAGAAAGGGATCGGCAATGATTAATGCCTGTGCGATCCCCTTGGGTTCAGGCTGTTCCGCATAATGAAATTGCAGCCCCCAATCGCTGCCATCTCCCAGCAATCGCTGGTACGACGGAAGATCTGTTGGCGTACTGATCACCAGGATCTCACGCATCCCCGCCAGCATCATGGTTGAAAGGGGATAATAGACCATCGGTTTGTCGTAGACGGGCATCAGTTGTTTGCTGACGACTTTTGTCGAGGGGTGCAGCCGTGTTCCCGATCCCCCGGCCAGAATGATCCCTTTTCTCGACGCTAACTCGAAGTTCTGATTCACCACTGTGACCTTAAACAAACGATGTTCCAGACCCCACCGACGTAAGTTCGGACGGCCACGGACCTTGACCGGACATGCGGCATGGTATCGAAGCCGAGCGTCTCGGTCGATGCGGAAACTCGCAGTGGGCAAGATTGAAACGGGCGTCCCTCGTGCCGTGCAGTTGTTTCCTGGTCGCGTTTTGAGCTGCCGGATTCATGAGAATAACAAGAATTGGAACGCAGTGAAGGATTTCGAATTTCGCCCGCCTTTTATGGACTGAAAGTCCACCAGAAATACCAAGTTTTGGCATATTCGAAGTGCCAACGACGCCGTGAAGATACATTGGGAGTCGCGGACTCCCCAGAGATCGCAGAGAACGCGGCGGTAAAGGCAAATGGCAATCACATGCTCTTGTCTTTGCTCCGAGATCTCGGAGCCCTCTGCGTTTCTCAAGTTTCAATTCTGCAGAATTTCGAATCCCGTCGGCCTTGGGGATCGCGAATGCCGCCGCAAAGATTTGCGTAAGGATCTCGTGATCGGTTACGCTGAATAGAGCCCCTGTCGGCGGGAGTTTGCATGTCGATTTTTCCATTAGATCACCGGCCAGATTCGTCACAGATCAGCGAATTTTTTCAGGAAGTTCGCTGCGCTGCGATGGAATTTGTTTTTCCGCCAGCCTGTATGATGTGCCGTTCAGAGATGCCACACCGAATCTTCAGGACTGCAGGATGTACGCTTTGTGATGACTGTTTGGGTCAGCTGGACTCTGGCCACGGCAATGCCTGTCGTCGATGCGGCGCTCCAGTGGGACCATTTACGATTGCCACAGATCATTGCATCCTGTGTCATCGCGAGAATTACGCGTTTGATGGCGTCATTCGAATGGGGCTTTACCGGGACAGTTTACGCGTCGCGTGCTTGATGGCAAAGAATCCGTCGGGGTCGCTGATGTCCCGAACTCTGGCCGATTTACTCGTGGACACTCAGTATGAATTGTTTTCGGAACGGGCCTTTCATGCGGTCGTTCCCGTACCTGAACATTGGGCCAAGCGACTGATTCGGCCTCACTATGCTGCCGAGACGATGGCACGCCAGATTTCCGCCCGGTTGAAGGTCAGGCTGGCGACCGGTATCCTCGCCAAAGCCCGCTGGACTCCGAAGCAGGCGAAAAGCCCGCCGGTACAGCGCCGGCAGCAACAGAAAGATGCATTCCACGTGGTGGGTGCTGGAGTGCAGGGACAGTCGATCCTGCTTGTCGACGACATTCTGACAACCGGTGCGACGGCGGACGCCGCCGCGCGAGTGCTCAAGCGAGCCGGAGCCAGTCGCGTCGTTGTGGCCGTGGTGGCCGTCAGTCCGCCTCGTGCCTGACCCATAAGCGCAGTACGTTGTGCTTCACCGCAATGCGGTTGCATGACAGGAGATTTTGTTCAGGTGTCAGCGTTGCAAACTATTCGGATCGCCACCCGAGCCAGTAATCTGGCATTGTGGCAAGCTAACCATGTCGCCGATCTGCTCCGCCAGGCCGCTCCCACAGTGACTGTGGAACTGGTCCATGTTTCGACAGCGGGTGACCGCATCCAGACCGAGCGATTGCGCGACATGGGCAGCCTTGGAGTCTTCACACGTGAAGTCCAATCGGCAGTCCTGGATGGTCGCGCCGATCTGGCGGTCCACAGCCTGAAAGATCTTCCCACAGAATCGGTCGAAGGGCTGTTCCTGGGAGCCACACCGGCCCGCGGAACGACTCCAGATGCACTCGTCCTTCCACAAGGTTTTACGGGCGAAGCCAGTATCTCGGCGCTTCCTCCGGGAGCACGTGTGGGAACAGGAAGTCCGCGACGTCAGGCGCAGCTTCGATTCCTGCGAAACGACCTGGTCTTGAGTGAAGTCCGTGGCAACGTTGAAACACGTCTTCGAAAACTTGACGAAGGGGAATACGACGCCTTGGTTCTGGCAACGGCTGGGCTGTCGCGTCTGGGTCTTGGACACCGGATCTCGTGCGAGCTGGCTCCGCCGCTGATGTTCCCTGCTGTCAGCCAGGGGGCGGTCGGAGTGGAATGTCGTATTGGCGACGATCCGGTCCGTCAAATTCTGTCGTTGATTTCCGATCCAGCGACGATGGCGGCGGCTACGGCCGAGAGAAGTCTGCTGAGTACCCTGCGGGCAGGTTGTCATGCACCGTTGGGAGTCGCCACCACGGCTGCGGGTGATTCACTGACATTGGAGGCCGTGATCCTGACACCCGATGGTGCCCAAAAATGGACCGCCTCGGCGACAGCCTTAGCGACGGATGCCGTGGAACTGGGGCGCCAAGTCGCAAAACTGCTGCTGGATCAAGGTGCTGCCCTCTGACCGCGCCACGAGTCTGCGCCATAGTTTGGGTGAACCTATGAAGAACGGAGGTCGGGCCGAAATCGTTCTTCATAGATGGCGGGGGGCGCACTGGCTTTGCAGAAGCCCCCGAAACGCACCGTTTGTGTCGCGCAGTGCCGGTTTTCAAACGGTAAGTGAACAGCTCAGGTGGGTAACGATATTTTGAACGGCAATGTTCGCGTAGCCGAACTCGTGAGAGATCGAGATACGTTGAAAACCCCTGAATTCGTGAGGCGTGCGATAGTCGTGGTTCGCTCCAAGAACCAACGCTTCCTGGTTGACAAGACATCTGAGGACGAGGCGTATATTTGAGTTGCCATGAGAAAATGCGGCGTTGGTTCGCGGATAGGTTGTGAATCTATTCGGCGGGGTGGCAGGGTCAGGAGCGAAGCGGACGGCCCTGAAAGCTTGAGCGTACTCTCCATTTCGGGGCCTTCCCGTTGGTCAGACCCCGCCACCCAACCGTCTCATCCTCAGAAGTCTGTCAACCAAGCAGCGTTGGTTCGCGGAGCGAACCACGACTATCAGGCCCCGTCCCCCCGCTAAGCCTTAAGCCGGCCCAAGACGATTCAGCATGTCAATCGACAGATAAAGTTCAACATGGGGAAATGAGTACCGGAATTCGATCAGATCCATGCGCGTGATGCCGTCAGAATTGATTCCCAGCCATTTCAGCCGTTTCATCTCTGCCAGAGTAAAAAGGTCGCCTCTGGTCAAATGTCTTGAGTTAATTGCGAGGGCGGAAATACTGCCGCTCCTGGCGATGGCCGCGATATTTTCTCGTGAGATTACCGGTCCCCACAGTGCGGCGAGTCGCAGGTTTGGCAAATCAGGCAAACTGCTGATGATCGCATCCAACTCGCGAGAGCGGCTTTCGGATTCCACGGAAAGGAACTGTAGCCTGGGGGTGAGCGAGGGGAGATCGGCAACGACAGCCTTGGGAAATGTTCCCATCGTCAGATAAAGTCCGACCAAGGATGGCCACGAGAAGAGCCGTCGAGTGAGTTCTTTCGTGAATTCCGGATCAAAGGCCCGCGCGGCATTCAGAAAGAATGGAAGATTTCGAATGGCTTCCGGCCATGCGAACAATGGACCAGTACTCTCCGCTCGACCGAGATTGAACTCAATAATTTCCAGCAGCCCATCGCGCCACAGATCTTCCAGCCAGAGCATACTTCCGAGTTCGTCCGTCTGTTCACGATTGCTTGGTGAATTGGTCGCCCAGCAGGAAAATATCCACCGTCCGTAGTATGTCCCGATTCGGCAATGGGCCGGAGTCTGCCAGTACGTCGGACAGATTTGCTCCCAGCGTTTCAGACTCTGATCCGGGTCATCGTTGTGACGACAGACGTACGATGAGCCGCGGACAGTAGAACAAACCGAGAGAGTTGGAAATGTACTGCCAAGCGGGGCGAATGCCTGGTCCTGCGCCAGACTGACTCGCATCCACGTCGCGAGCATCTTTTTTCGTCGTTGCAGGCTATCCGCAAGATCCAGCCTTGGAGAAATCTCCTCAGGATGCAGACGGATGTCTTCAATGCATTTTGCGATGCTCTTCATTCCATCGTTCATTTCGCTACGTTGGCCAGGGATCGACCGTTCCTCTTTGTGTTCTTCGAATGGCGACGATGGGCGACGATCAATTCCTCGGCATCAATGGGTCAGGAAGAGACTCAATCGCCTGGAGCATGCGAGTCCAGCTCTGCTCCGTGCGAGACACGTATTCGGCCCATTTGAGATCCATTTCGTGCACGAGCGTTGCAATGCAGCCGGACCCCTCCGGTTCAATGGTCAGCGTGACTTTGGACGGCGCATCGGCGACGGCGTCAGCAGGATCGCTTTCCCCAACAATCCATGTGAACGAAATCCGGGACGGTCTGACCAGTTCCAGATATGTCCCTCGGTGAACCGCTTCCATTCCACCACGCAGATCAGAAAAGCAGAATCTGCCACCGACTTGCGGGTCGATTTCAACGCGTCGCATCTCACCCAAAAGCCCGAAGCCTTTCAGTGCACTGGCCATCCACGCCCGAACCTTGGCGGGATCAAGCCATGCATCGAAGACATGTTCTGCAGGAATTTGAAAACGGTGCGAAGCGCGGGCCTCGATTGCTGACCGATTTGGAGAGTTCATCACGTCACCTTGCTGTTGCGTTAACCACCGAGCGTCTTCCACCGTTCGAACCGGACGCTAGCGCGTTCCGGCTGATGGGTTGATCCATAAACTCGTGACTTTGCTACTCAAGTTTCTCAGCGACCAGTTTTTGTCCGGATGCGGGTGGAGTCAGTGTTGGTTCGCCCGAAATTATTCCTCGCTTCACGAGAAAGCGGTCTGCTGCAATCAGCGTGGTGGTGCGCCACGGGTCCTTATTGAAAAATCCATGCGACTGTCCGATTGCTAATTGAAGTTCAGTCGTCGTATTTCCCCCTGTTCTCAGATCTGCATGAGCAAGGTCCCAGCCCGTCTTCCACTGATCCTGGTTTCCGAAGAAGACGATCGCCGGAGAAAACTCTGGCTTGAGAAATCGCCGAACATCAACTTCAAGATCTTTCGAATCATCGAGAGCAAACGCAGGATTAAACAACAGATACGCGGCCACGCGCGTGTCGATGCCTGCAGGATCTGAGGGATCGTTGAGTCCTGGATTGGTGGTTGCCAAAACTGCGATATGCCCTCCGGCAGAACCGCCGCCCGTAATGATTCTCTCGCGATCGACTCCTAACTCAGCCGAATGCTGCTTGAACCATCGGATGGCGGACTTGGCGTCGGTGATACAGACTCGCTTGCGTGTCTCCCCCTGCGGCAACTGTTTCGCGTCTTTGGCATTCAACATCTGGTATTCCGCCGTGGCACAGACAAGTCCACGGCCGGCGAAGTAGGAACAGGCAACGCGGAATTGATCCAAAGTTCCGCCACTCCATCCGCCGCCGTGAAACAGGATCAGGCCGGGGACCTTTGATGTTGCCGGATCGTGGTTTGGGGGAGAATAGATCTCCATTCGCCGTGGTTTGCCGGCAGAATGCTTGTAGATGACGCTTCGTCCTGCCATCGCGGCGCCCACTGTGGCGGCTTTGGGTGATGGGGAATCTTTGGGGATTTCGCCCGCTATCACCGTAGCAGATGTGACAAACAGGAGTCCGGAGGCGAACAGAGTCGGAAGGAGTCTCATAGTGTATGGTCCAATTGGGATTCGATCGTTATCGATTTTCAGCAGACTCGGTCAGCTTGTCCATCCATCGCTGGACCTGAATGGCATCCTGATAGGTTGCTCCTGTGGGAACAGGGGTCTGACCCCGAACAACTCGACAGAAAGTTCTGAGTTCTTCGGCCATCATCCCGGTCGGACCGCCGGCACCAGCACGGATTTCGAGAGGCATTGGCCATTCGGCCGATTCGGACCAGACATCAATCGGACGAGGATTGGGCTGGATTCTCGCCGACCAGCCTTTTCCGAACACCTCCATCCGGTCGAAGCCCCGTGGAGGCATCCCGCGCGGGGTCATGTACGAAGCCGTAAACGTTGCCAGAGTTCCATTGGCCCATTGCAATTGTGCATTCGCCAGGTCAATAGCGCCCGTTGAGGTTCGATGGTAGCAGGCCTGAAACCGAACGGGTTCGGCCTGGTTCAACAGTACCTGGGTCGCATACAGATCGTGCACCATCGCTGCATGCAACGGGTTCTCTCCAGGGAACGCGGCGACAATACTCGCTGGGCGATGACGAACACAGTCAATAAAGTCTGGCGAACCTCGCCGAGCAGATTCTTCTCGAAGTTGCTGGAATTCACTGTTGAACAGAATGATATGCCCGAGCATCAGATTGGAAGAATCCGGGCGAATGAGCGGACCGAGACTGAGAGCGTCTTCGAGATTGTCAGACACTGGCTTTTCGAGCAAGACGGATTTCCCCGCTGCCAGCAAGGTTCTTGCGACACGGACATGTTCTGCGGTTGTGCAGGCGACCACCCAGGCTTCCGCCGTCGACTCTTGAACGGCTTGGTCAATTGATGTCCATCCTGGCACACCGGGAATCTCGGTCGTCAATTGAGCCAGGCTATCGGTTCGCCTGGCAACGAGTGCCGCCAGTTCGGCTTCAGCAAGTCCCGCAAGTGTGAGTGCGTGCAGACGGCCGAATCGCCCCAGTCCTACAACGCCGATTCGAACGGGTTCATATCGCATGTTTGGTATTCCGGTTTGACGGTTGCGGATACTCGGTTGCAATCAATGGCTGAAACCGGACGTTAGCGCGTTCCGGCTGATGATCGAATCTAATGACACGTCGTGAGGGCATATCACGAAAAAACTGCGAACTCCAGGCAGATTCGAGAGTACCGATTATCGGCAGTTTTTGCCGTTCACCGGTTTCCGCTCTGCTCTGCCCTGCTGTCGCGATACGTTTGACGTCGGAAATCTCGATACATCATGCACGAAACGATTGTTGCGTACAGTTCCCGCAGATCGAAACGGGACCGTATCCCGACTTCCTGTCATTTCGGACGACCTTCAGTCAAATCGGTGACCTCACCTGACGAATCACGGCGTCTGATCGGCAAGTTTGGCCGATCAAATGAGTGTCTGACAACTTGCGGTACGAGGGGAACGGTCCTCACCTTGAGGATGTTGTGGTTCGCCCTTGTGAGGACTCGACGGAGCAAGTCCCCATCTCACCACAGGCTGCACATTTGTGTCTGTGACGTCGCGGGCTGATGGCACGCACTGGTTCGTTTCGAACCGGAAAGATTGCTCTATGATTCGCTTCCAGAACTCTCGTTGGTTTTCGTCCGTCGTGGTGGCTGCGTTGACTTTGGCCAGTTCATCCGGGTGCAAGCAGATGTCATCCTGGAAGAACATGTCTCTGCGACCTTCAACATCAACGGCTGACCCATTCGCATATCCACAAAACAGCGATACCTATTTCCATCAGCCTGAAGGGGCTCCGCTGTCGCCTGTCCCTGATTTGCCAGGCCCCGGACCAGAGCTTCCATCCCCAGGCCCGTCGTCACCGATGGACCCGCCACCTCCACCCGTTCCAGCCGAAGGTGCAAATGCTCCAAAAGCTCCCGGTGGTTCAGTCACGTCCCGCTTGAAGCAATGGATGACTCCACGTCCTGTCAGCTTCTTCAATAAGCGTGAAGTCCGCTCAGAAACGGTTGATTCATCATCGCTGAAATCGCAGCCCGCGGCTTCCAATTCGACTCGTCGACCCGTCGTGGCTGCGGAAGAATATCGTCCATCGGCAAATATCGAACGAGCTAGCTCCCGCCTGGCAAACCAGGCTCCGCCGATGAGCAACAGTCAGCAATCGTATTCGGAAACAGCACCCAAGAGTGGACCGAAGATCATTGTCACACCCGGTTACGGTTCGTCATTCCCTGCGAAGCCACTGCCCGATGGTCCGGTCATTACACCGGGTTCCCAATACACACCAAATCCAATGGGTCGTGATGTTCCGATCGAAAAGTGGCCTCATACACGGGTGGCAGAAACTAATCGTGGGACGGTTCCTTTGAGAAAACAACCGGCCCCCGTCTCCGCAGATGCGTTTGTTCCCGCAGAGCAATTTCCACCGCAGGCGCAGCCGGAACTGGCTCCACCTGTATTAGCACCGCCAGCCGCGAGTCCTGCGAGCGTACCACTTTTGCTTCCGCCAGGGCCTTGACCGACGACCCATATTACGCACTCTACCCATTCGACTAAGGATTCCGTCTCATTTGGGCTGAAGGCCCAAGAGCACAAAGCACAGGGCTTCAGCCGGCTAAAGCTCTGTGCTTTGTGCTTGGACTTTCAGCCCACGAGAAATTACACGTTACTCCAGCCCCAGTCTGACTGACCTGAGTTCGAAAAAGTCGATTGTCCCGAACAGATTTTGCGATCTCCATTTGGTTTTAGTTCAGTTTGATTAGAATGTCTGGCAGGTGTTAGCAACCATACCTCAGGGGGCCTTCGTCTTCAGCGATGGTCTGCTGTGGTAATCACGCCGGGTTTTACCAAAGAGATGGAACGATGAATCGACGGCCCGAAGGATTCCGGGGCATCCCTTCCCCACGCCGCGCTGGTATTCAGATCGCCACCTGCCTGGCTCTATTGCTCGGCATGGGAGTGCTGCTGCATCGAGCTCCGGCCCAGTCACCTCCGAGCGAACCTCCTGCGGCAGAAGCTCCCGCCAAACCGACCAAAGCACCGGCACCAGCACCGAAAGGGATTCCACGCGAGCCGATGGAAGTCCTGATTGCATTAGGACCTTTTCTTTACCCATTGGGTCTGGCGTCGATCGTCGTGGTCTGGTTTTCCATCGAACGCCTTGTCGTGCTGCGGCGAGGACGCGTAATTCCACGCCCGTTTGTTCGACGTTTTTTCGAGCATCTGGAAGAGGGAAAGCTCGATCCAAAATCGGCCTTGAAGCTGTGTGAAGAGAGTGGCAGCCCGATCGCTTTTATCTTCGCCCATGGTCTGCGGAAGTGGGGGAAGAGCAGTGTTGAGGTCGAACAGGCCATCATCGATGGTGGGGAACGTCAGGTCAGTCAACTTCGCAAGCATTTGCGAGTGCTGAACGGGGCTTCGACCGTCGCCCCGCTGTTGGGCTTGCTGGGGACGGTTGTCGGGATGATTGAATCATTCAATACGATTGCAACTAAAGCGGCCATGGGAAAATCGGAAGAACTGGCGGCCGGGATTGGATTGGCCTTGTTAACGACTGCAGTAGGCTTGATGATCGCCATTCCGGCACTGATCATGTACATGTACTTGTCAGGGCGAGTTGACGCATTAGTTATTGAAATGGACGGACTTGCGCAGGAACTTGTCGACCTGATCTCCGCTGAAGGGCTGGCGGAACAGGCTCGAAATGGTCCAAAAACTACGGCCAAGCCACCGGAACCACGCAAAGCGGTTTGAGTATCGCTGAATCAGGAGGATCGGCGGTCCCAGAGGCACGAACGTCGAGCCCCGGCTGAAATTCCGGGCTGAACCCGGGGATCACGAGATGTCGAGCGTCAATCAAGGGGGCAATCCCACTGGAGAAGCCCCTGGAGTGATTTCTCCATCGATCTCGTCGTCCGCCGCGATCACTCCCCGCCCGGCATCGCGATTTGCATTTGTTGATGGCCTGCGTGGTATCGCGGCACTATCGATATTGATATTTCACCTCTGGTGGTATGAACCAAAACCTTGGCCGACGTTGGAATCGTCCCCTGCAATTGTCGACGCAGCATTCATGAAGTTGCGGGGTGGAGTTCAGATACTGCTGGTCGTCAGCGGTTTCGTCATCGCTTATACCTTACGAAAAACCTGGTTCACGGGCCCTGAAGTCGTCTCATTTGTTGGCCGACGGCTGGTTCGCCTGATTCCTGCCTATTGGGTTGTGCTGCTCGCGGTCATTC
>CAIWEX010000940.1 GCA_903911795.1 uncultured Schlesneria sp. | reverse complement strand
GTGACTGGCCCCGTCAGTGGATGGGGGTGAATCATATTCGCGGCGGTTGTCGCGCCGAATTGATTTCCAATTTCCGTCA
Source organism: uncultured Schlesneria sp. (assembly GCA_903911795.1). GTDB lineage: Bacteria > Planctomycetota > Planctomycetia > Planctomycetales > Planctomycetaceae > Schlesneria. Next base: position 4,895 of record CAIWEX010000940.1, on the reverse strand, counting down.
ACATCGTCGCCCGGATCGTACTGGACCAGGATGCGCTGTTGTACAGGGCCAATCGCTGGCTCAGCCAGACCGGACCTTCGATTCGCAGCCCTGGATCAAAGTTCAACGAGGTTGACGTCGACGAGGTCGTTGTCAGTGAGTAGGGAAGTGTGGCTGAATAGCTGTTCGAGTTTGTCGACAGATCGGTCGCTGTCGAAACATCCCCAGCTCGAGCGGTTCTGCCCGGCAGTCGCGGTGCCAAACGTACGATTGCCTTGATCGTACGTGTGGCCTTCGTCGTCGAACTGCTCGGTGAAACCCAGGACCCGACTGATGTGATCGCCACGTGAAGTGGCAACTCGGAATCCGAGACTCCCGCGACTTGCCCGGATGTCACCGCACTGTACGTGGCAGAGCAACTGACCAGGTTGGCCGCATCCTGCTGGACAATTTTGGAGTAAGAGTCGCTCATGCCAGTCCAGGCCGTCGACTGCATCCGTAGCAGCGCTCCTGAGATCCCGGTTCTGGCTGCTTCCAGTGCGAGGTCATTTCGACTGTCGTTTTGTGTCGATTGCAGCGACGTAATCTGCGTCCGCATGAATCCGAATGTCACCGCCAGACTCAATCCGATCGCCAGCATCACCAGGATCATGCTGAACCCACGGCGATTCGTCGCGTTCAAATGCGAGGCACGGCGCCCGCACATGGCGCGCCGCTGCCGTTTCGCTCGCATGCGAACGACGCTCGCAACAAATAGTTCAGGGTTGATAGACATATTGGCGATTGATGGATGCAGGGATAGGTAACGCAGTTGACGTTCCATTGTCGTTTAATGGCTTCGCCGGATTAGGATCGATTTGCAATTCCATTCGAATATTGGTCGTCCTGAGGGCCCGGTCCGCTCCTACCAACCCCTGGCCCCAAGGAAGATCATTCCATGCTTGAGAACCAACGCTGACCGCTGCGATCTGGCTGTCGCTCGGATTGGTGGTCATTTCAAATCGGATATTGCCGACGTTCGGAACACTGGCTGCCCCGATTGTGACATGCAATCGGTCGCAGAGCAGAATCGACTGGCGACCGTTCGTTTGCATCACGGACGCAATCGTGGCATTAAATCCAGCAGATCGAAAATCGACACTCGTCGCATTTCCTGGAAAGGTGACTTCGACCAGACGTGACGGAGTTGTGGGATCAGGTGTATAGACGACAATTTCACTCGCTAAAGGCAATCGCGTTTTCAATCCCTGAGCGTTCATTCCGCCGTTCGAACCACCACTCCAGACGACCAGTTGCGTGGGTGCCTGATAGCTCCCGCAGGTTGTGGGGATGATTGCAATTCCTAACGTTGTTGCCTGGCCAGCAACTTTGTATGTCCCTGACTGCTGGATCATCCACTTGATACGAGCCAGCGACGCTTGAGCCTGACGACGTGAATCTTCGAGTGACGTCGAATGATCCCATGCTGAAGTGATCGCCAGCATCAGCCCGCCGATGACCATTGTCGTAAAGCTGAGGATTGTCATTGAGATAACGAGTTCCACCAGAGTGAAGCCGGTTCGCGGATGACACCGAACGAACTGCGCAGAGGGGCCGACTCGTATTCTCCGCTTGTGGAGATCGAGGAATCGCCGATCATGAACTTCACGGGGCAACGGCAACATTGCTGAAAACTCGAATCTGACTGGCTAACGGAGTGGTGACTCCTTGGGCATCCGTGTACGAGATGGTGACAGTGACGCGACGCAGCGGAGCTGCGGTGGTCACCGTGTTCCACGATGTCCCCGTACTTTCGGTGATCTTTTCGACGGTGACCTGTTGGCGGTAGCGACTGTACAGACGTGGGTCAGGTCGAAACGAAACGGGACGAGTCCCCGCCGCGTCTTCTGTTCCGATGACTGCTCCTGACCGTGCCTGCGGAGGTGAGACGCTGTAGCCGTTGTAGTCGTCAATGTCGTCAAAACCTGTACGCCCGACGCCCGTCGCAGTTGTCGTTGCTGAGGGAAATTTGACGGAAGCAATCTCATCCATCAACTGATCAGCCAACCCATTGGCAATTGAAGTACGGAAGGCATCGGTCCCTACTTGGATTGTTGACGTGAGCGAGGTGAGCAGAGCGCCAGCGGCGAAGGTCGTCAGTGAGATGGCGATGACCGTTTCGACCAGCGTGATCCCCCGACGCATTATCGCGGGGGGCGTCGTTCGAGTGACGAGATGTGGGGTACGATTCTGCATGTGTCGATCCGCCAGAACGGACGTTACAAATAAGAAAAGCGCGGCAAGGTCCCCTCGAAGCTCCCAGCTCCTCCTTGCCGCGCTCAAACCCTCGATTCCTTACGGACTCGAGTGCTGTACGGTACTGACATTAAATTGTGGTGACCGCCATCGGTCGATTCGTCGTTCAGTCGCGTTGGTCAGTTGCCCCCAACACCCAGAAGATAGGTCGAGTTTTCCGAGTGTCAAATTGCTTCTGCCAAGAATTGCAAACTCGGATATTTTCCCACACAAATGGCATTACAGGAGATTGCAGTGAATCTCAGCGACGAGCCGAAGCGATGCGATGACGCTCAATTCCTGCCTGGATTGCGCCCATCATTGGGGAAGGTGGTTTTTCGAATGGTTTGTAACCAGTCGATTTGACTCAAACGTCAACTGACGATAGTCCGACTTTTCGCTGACAGGTATTTTTGAATACCACCAATCCTCGCGGAATTTGCCGCCTGGCAGTTCCAGAGTGACGATGTTATCGGGCTCTCCCAGGATCTCACGTACTTGTTCCGTCGACATTCCAATTCGAAGAGTCTTGCCTTCGTACCCCAAGCCGCGAATCACCAGGCCAGCAATGAGAACGAGACAAAAGAACGCAACCGGAATTGCCACCAGGATGGCGATGACACGCCAGGCACGGACTTCGAGTTTCAGGGAGAGCGGACTTTTCATGACGTCTCTTTCACACGCAAACCTGACTTAACGACTGAATGTCCCCTGGAACTGTTTCCAAACGTCCTCCGAACTCGGTGCCGCTCAGTTGACTTTAATTTCAAAAAAAGCCGGATTGAGGCATTCGGTTCGCCACGTGGTTATTTGCCGTCTCGGGCCTCCAGCTCGCCAAGCATCCGTCGAAAAACCGCCGCCCTCTTGGTGTGGTGTTCCGCTTCCAATTCATGGCGATGAATGACAGTTCGCAAGTGCGACACCTTGACAATTTTCGGTATTTCCAAGTGGTCAGGAATCGCATCCCAAGGATCAAGCGTCAGACCAACTCCAGCAGATAAATCCTTCTTCTCGAAAATATGAGGAAGGGCTTTCCAGGGTTCTGGCTCGTTGGTAGCGACCCAATCATTCATCAGCAAATAGCGTCCATTCGCGAGATGAATTGTCACAGGTGGGAAACCCATATCCATCAAACACCATGGATACGGTGCATTCATCCATAGCGGGACAATCAAGAAACCTGCTGCTGACAGTGCTGCGTATGCATCCTCTTGAGACTCAAGGTGCTGGCAGCCGAACACGGTTTCGTGAAGAATCAAGGTGGTCAGGAAATGCATCAGCGAGTCATCTAGAGGTTTCCACCCATGTCCGTCGAGATGAGCCCAAACCGGAGGGTCGGCCCCGACTGGCTCAGTCCCGACGCACCAAACGCCTTGATTCTCATGAGCGAAAACGAGTTTACCGTCGCGCGTGTAGAGTTCCTCGAAATTGACGAGGCAGTCTTGATTCCCGAACAGCGTATCTGAATAGTTCAGACCGTCCCATGCGCCAGCGTATCCGTAGATCCAACGCAATGGATCTGGCAACCGCGTGGCCGCGAGTCTCTCTTCCGAGATGCCGTACCACGGCTTTCGATTGCCGTACCAGTGTCTGATGAATTGCTCAAGTTGCAATTGAAGAGAGCGATGGTCTTCGGGGCGGTCGAACATTGAGCATGCTTCCGTTGGAAGAATCTCTGATCCACCACTCGGTGAATCTCGACGCTAGCCAGCAACGCGATTCACGGTTTTGAGATGCGACGACGGGTGCCGAGTCGTGGGAGCTTGGACTGCTTTCGCATTCGCAATAGCTCTGACAAAATTCGAGATCCGGATAATTGCCTCTTGCTGCCCACGTTGAATCTGTTTACGAGTTCTTGGAGTTCACGAGGCGATTGATTGAGTTGATCTGCTGGAATATCGATATCGCTGTATAGTTCGGCCAGCAATTTTCGGTCTTCGTCCGTTATTGGCTCGAATGTCTGCCGGATGTGAGGCAATACTTCATCGACACGATTGCGGGGATACGCCTGGAACTGCTGAAGCGCCTCGGGCAAGCGAAATGACGCGGAACCATTCAACAGAACGAAAATCGGTTTATGCCAAGCTGTCGCGGCCCCCAGTTCAACCGTGCGCATCGCATCGGGAGTCGAATCTGGCGACACAATCACAATAAAAGCGCGGCATTCCGCAAGTGCGTCCCAAATGGCCTTACTCACGTCTTCGCCGATGGCAATACTGGCGTCGTAAAACGGCTGCAAACCTTCCGCCGCGAGTCGATGAGCGACGTCCGTCGCAAATTCTCTATCGCGTGCGCCGTGCGAAATGAAGACATCATATGTTGGCGTTGCTGTTGACATTACTTCTTCACCCGACGTTTCAATTCCGCTAGATAATGATCAAAATCGTTGATGTGAAACGCCTTCTTTCCCTCGATTATATCCGGGATCGCATCAAACGAGACGTGGCAAAGCACAGGAACAATCCTGTAGTCCTTTCGTCGGCCCCAAGCCGCCCCGACTTCGAGCAGGACCCAAGGGCGTTCAATTGAATCAGGCGTCAGCAGCACTACCAATTCTCGCGACACTTGGATTTCTACGCGAATCGTCTCTGGAATGCTATCACCGCCATCAATGTCCCGATCGTCGCGAAATGACGTTGCTC
>CAIWEX010000939.1 GCA_903911795.1 uncultured Schlesneria sp. | reverse complement strand
ATGCGGGAGTCGCGGAAGTTGAATTTCCGGAAATTGACTGTCACGAGTCAGCGTCTCAAGGCTGCGGGGTCGAGTGACCACGGGAATTCAGAGCTTCATCGGGGGCAGGTGGATTGGAATTGGGCGTCACTCAGAACAGCTCCGAGCACCCAATGCCGAGATTCGACGCTTCGGGCAGGGTGGCCCGGACGGCTGCCCGCCAGGGTGGCATTCATCAACGCAATAATCGACGTCAATTCTCAGCGATGGCGTCAAATTGTTTTCCTTGCTCACGGCTAGTCGGGTCAGGGCTACACGGCGGCTCTCATTCATGATTTTGCCTCCAGCTTCACTCTCTTTCCCCAAATCATCGTGGCGTCAGGCCGGACCGCGGCATCCAGATTCTCCCTGATCCACCTACTAGCGTCCTTCACCAAGTCGTCCCGAAATGATCTGCGGCACTGTACGCAGGTATGGACGAACTGTGACGACCAGTTGAACATACCCACCTGACGCAGCCCGAAGTTCGTCCAAAAAGTCTCCCCATCGCAATTCAAGCAAACCCCAGAACCAGATCGCCTCCATGCACTCTTCATCGCCGCCCAAGAAATCTGACCGTCTTCAAGGCCATCCCAAGAAAACCCGGAACTCGTGTTGGAAGCGGCTTGCCTGTCATCAGGATCCTGCTCGAATCTTCGCCTCCACTTTTGCCGGAAGCGACAGAGATCGAAATCTGCGGTAATTCGGTCGCCATATAGAAATTCGTCACCCGCCTTCGCCGTGACGGTTTCCTTCTTGTGGTCCCGCAGTACGACTTTGATCTCTGGACGTGCCAGCCGGTGAGCCTTGAAGAAGGGCCGGAGGTCGGCTTGATGCGATCCCCATTGATGAATCACGACCTGGCTGCGGTGAAGCTCGATGAGATTCAAAGAACAGCGTCTCAAAACCAGCCTGATGATCCTGTCGCCATCGCTCGGGGTCAGCTTTTCCAGACCTTCGGCGGCACGAGCAAGAATCGGACTTTGTACTATTGGAAACCCGGGGTCGATGGCGACCACAGGTGTCCTGAACTGAAGACGCCATTTCACGGGATTCGCGACACGCCAATACTTCTGGGTGTCGGTTTGGATGAAGAAGAAAATGTTGGGTTCTGCGGCGAAGATGCTTTTTGGGAGGATGCAAGCTGCGGCAAAAGCGGAGGTGGCTTGGAGAAAGGTGCGACGGGTAGTCACTATAGCTCCTTGAAATTGGTCGAAGAAGAAGTGGCTGGGAAGGCGGGATCGCTTCAGACGCACCAACCACCGATGCCCGGACCGGGCGGTAGAGCTAAGCATCTTCGCTCAGCAGACTTCGGATGATTTCTATATCTTCCGGCCGAGCCTCGATTTTCAAAGATTCCGAACGCCCCCAAGCGTCAACGGGAAAGGCTGAGCAGAAGCCCGCCGATACAACGGCGTACTTTCTCACTCCCTGACATTTCGCAACCTCGCTGTGGATCAAACCTTCGTCAAAAACGATCGCCCTGGGCGGACCGCTCGGCTTACCGGCTTTGAGTGCTTGCACAATGATGTACTTCATCGATTTAACTTCCTGGCATGGACATCGAAACGCAACGCGAACGATAAATGGCAAACGAATAACCGACTGACAGTGGATTCAGGATGGTAGCTCGGCGTAGCGGTGTATGCCTGACATGGAACTCCAGATTGCTCGCCTCTCGTCGTACAGGTCGCACAAGTGGCCGTTAAATCAACTTGCCGGTCCTGTTAGAGAGCATCCATTTCCTGTCTTTGAAGTCAAAATTACCTTCGTTCCGCACCAGCATGACGTTTACGTGCGGAGCCACATTTTTCAGCATTTCCGGCTGGTCATCAAAGTAGATCGCGATTCCTTCTTGTTGGATGACTTCGGCCTTCGCGTCGAATGAGTTCACCAGTATGAGCTCCTCGTATTTGATGTCGAACTTTGCGAGATCGTTGATTGCTTTTTGACGGTCGCTTCTGAACGTGATCACGTAAACCTTGCCAGTCCACGTGCGTGACAACGTCTGAAAAAATAGTGGACACTCATCAATACAACCATCGAGGTCAATTCCTAGCGATGGCATCAAATTCTTGTCATGGCTCATGCGGTTGGTTCCTGAAGTAAAAGGGAGAAGCAGGCACAAATGCCTGATTTTGAGTTGGGCATCCCTTTTCGGTGCTGGATCGAAGTCGCGGAACAATTCTTGACTGGACCGAGAAGTGAATGTCTGTCATCAAAGGTGCACGTCGCTTCGTGCGGATATTTGTGCCAGAGTGCTGCAGGATTTTAGTAGTCATCAGGATTCAGCCGCCCGGTCGGACCAATCGGCAGCGGTACCCGGCGTTGCTCGGACGGAGGTACGCCAGATGATTTTGACGGTGCTGGGTTTACCGGGATGTCGTCGATGGCCGGTCGCTCCATCTGCCCGACGATGTCCGCTGCCAACCGTGCGGTACTTGGCACCCAGACCACGATGCCGAACGCCCATCCTTGTTGTGGATTGTGCCAGGTTCGGGAAACAGTTCCCGGAGGAATTGTCCCCCGTCCGACGGCACGGATGGTTTCCTCCTGCTCGAACTCCGCCAGAAACTCCCGTCGCCTTTCTGCCAGCCGCTGGACTTGCTGAGGCTCCTTCGGTTGCAGGGTATCTGTTGCAGCCAGCGGTTCGAAGGACTTGAGGGTTTGTTGCTGCCTGGTGCGAAGGCGGCCTTCCCAAGTCATTTCATCTCCTTTGAGCAGTTCCATAAGAGACTGGAGCGCGACCAGACGAGCCGCTTGTTCAGCAGCCCGATCGCCCTGCACAGTCGGAGCCAGGGGTTCGCCTGCCATCAGCACCGCCGAACCGAAGCCGACAAAGGCCCGTTCTCCCGTAGTCGGGACATCGACCACGCGGGCGCCGATCGGCGGCACCAATCCCTGTTGCAGTTCGATCATCAACTGCTGCAAGCCCGATCGCAACGACTCTGCCTCAATCTGCACGGCAGAAACACGCTGTGCCCGGGCCATTGTCGCAGGTGTCGCCGCCAACGTGACAAAGACCTGATGGACAGAACGGTCTGCCGTGTCGGGTTCGTCTTTCACCTCGAAGACAACGTATCCCCGCAACAGCCCTGCTGCTCGCGTAGTGATCGCTTGCGAAGACATCTTTGTTTGATGATCACCCGCATTTTCCCCATCAGTTGCCCGCCGTATCCGGGCTTGAAGCTCCTGATTCTTCTCCAGT
>CAIWEX010000938.1 GCA_903911795.1 uncultured Schlesneria sp. | reverse complement strand
GCGAATCTCAGTCAGCAGGGCCTCGGTCGGCGTCGGCGCAGGAGGTACCGCTGGGGTCGGCGCAGGCTCAGGCTTGCGAGAGAGTGCGTTCACACCCTTGATCATCATAAAGACGCAGAACGCAATAATCAGAAAGTCGAAAGAGGTCTGCAGAAACTGACCATAGTTAATGGTCGCTGGTTCCAGCGTCTTGTCGATGAATGACCCCAGTTTTTCTGGATCGGGGACTTTGATCGTGATCGGTGGCAAAGTGAATTTCAGCTCAGTGAATTTCACACCTCCCACAACATATCCAATCGGGGGCATCAGGATATCGGCGACGATCGAGTTCACGATCTTGCCGAATGCGCCCCCCATGATCACACCGACCGCCAGATCGATGACATTTCCGCGCTGGATGAACTGCCGGAATTCCTGCACCATCTTCATCTCGTACAATCCTTTTCCTAGCGGGAACGTTGTTCCTGACCACTGGCCGTGACCGGTCGACTTCCGGTCGGAAATGTTTTCATCAGGCCTTGCCAGCGTTCAATCGCGGCTGTTTCCAATTCAGAATCGACATTGGATTGTTCGAGGAACGCCTGATTGATGCCTCCACGTCCCCCTTCATTGGGGGCGCCGAGTTCTGCCTCACCGGATCCCTCGGTAGGAACGAGCAGTGTTGCTCCAATCGGACGCAGCAATGATGGGCCCGCGAAGCGAGCGAGTTGTAATTGGCCGACCAAAACTGGTTCTTCCCCTGACTTCACCAGCACTCGGACGGTTCCATCCGCAGCCACCTGAATTTCGCGAGCATCGGCCGGGATTTCGATGACCGGCTGAAGTTCCTCTAGCTCTTCATTAACCGACAAACAAACGTGGCGCTGAGCGTTCAGAACCATCGCACCGCAGCGTGTGTAGGCGAGGCGTTCTCCGGCCATCACGGGGAAGAAACCATTGCCATCAATGGCCAGGTCGAGTTCTCGTCCGGTGTTTTGCAGAGTTCCATCTTTCAGATCCAGGACAGGTTCCGAAATCCGGCACCCTTCGACCTGCAGCGGCGTCAGTCGGGATGGCGATACTTCGACACCTGATCCATCGGCATTGGGCGCATCACCTCGCCATTGTGATCCATAGCTGTCGATGACAGTCACTCGAAGTCGCTTGAATCCAGGGGTTGCGGAATTCGCCAGGTTATGGCGGGAAATGGCACAGGCCTGCTCCATTGCGGCGATCGTTTGAATCCAGTCGGGCAACGGCTGTCGTCGCACCTGCGAGGCGGGTTCGGCCGTCAGTTCGGTCACGCGCGGGGCCGAGACCGGAGCCGCCGTCGTGATCGGGTCCATCTTGTGGAGAGCCCGAGGGAGCGCCCGCAATTGTTTGCGGACCTGCAACAGGTCGCGCACGACACCGGCGGGAATCGACTTCAATTCTTCGAACCAGATATCCCGTTCTTCCTGAGATGAGCCAGCCAGTTCTTCTTCAATCACTTTTCGCACGGCTGCGGAACTTTGTGACTCAATCGGCTGTGCGTCGGTCGGCTCACCATTGTCAGCCAGCGGGCATGGATCAGCCGGAGCCGGAACAGGTCGCGGTCCACGTGATTCCCCGTCTGTGGAGGTATCACTCGCTTGGACAGCCGGTGTGACCGTACCGTCAGCGATGGCGGTATCATCGAGAAAACGAGGCACTTGGGAGGGGAAATCATCAGGATCTGGCCGCATGTCGGCGTCAAAGATCATGGCCCCGGGGATTGTTGCCGGGCGTTCCAAGGCAATTGCCGGCCTGTGGTTGCGCCGTTCAAAGTGCTGATGGACGGCATAATTCGCAACGACCGATGCGAGTGCGGCCAGCGAAACCACGGTCCCCGTGTGACGGGTCCATCCCATCGTCGACTCCCTTCGACGTAATCATCGGCAGCCGCGCATTGAACGGACCGCCGCCAGTCCACTGAAAATTACAGACAATGCCAAGTGGGGACAGTAGCGAAAAGCGTAAGCTTCGGCAAGATGGCTGCGAGTTCCGAATCAGCGCCGGCATAGTGCCTTCGTTCCGGACAAGAATTTGACGCCGAGACGCCAAGGCGCAGGGCGCAAAGGTAAGAACGGATGCCAGCAATTCCCCTGCGTCTCTGCGCCTTGGCGTCTCGGCGTTAAATTCCTCTTCAATAACGAGACGTTAGTCGGCTGCCGTCACGAGACATTCGGTTTTGGTCATTCGTCATTCTCGTCCTCAGGCTTTTTGGACTGGCGTTCCTTCTCCGCCCGAATTTCTCAATGGCGGCGGGGTGGCCGGGTCTGAAGGCTTTGCGGAAGGCCCGGAATTCTTGATGTGACCACATACACCGTTCACGGGGCATCTGCTTCGCTCCTGACCCCGCCACCCAGCCGCTTCGAATCCCATAATCCAGCGGGAAAGTCGTTGCTACCACCCGGTCAAGCCGGGTGGAAAGCCAGGCTGGATGCTTCGCTGGCGGGGTAGCTGGTCAGTTGTGATCCCGCCGGGACGAGCCCGTCGGAAATCTCTTCGATCGGGTCTGGCGGCAGTGTTGGGTTCGCCTGAGCGTGCCATTCCGATGAACGTGCTTCTAAGACGGGTTTCCGCTGGGCTTGCCCCAGCGGGACCACAACTGACCAGCTACCAATATTTCAATGACAATTGGAAGCAGCTCTCCGCCCGGCTTGACCGGGTGGTAGCAACGACTTCCCGCTACCGAACTTGTTCCTGCTTCGTGGCAACAACAGTGAGTGCTGAGCGCCTTGTCACGCTGCCGCGTCCGCGACAGTGTGGCCAGACAGTGTGGCCAGACAGTGTGGCCGGGACTGGAGCGTCTTCGCGAAGTCCCGGAATGAGCGATCCACGCGAAGATCTGGGCATCCCTTTGGTCCGGCCAACGGGACGCCCCTGTTGAACGTCGATCGACATTGATACAAGCTTGGCAGGGGGGCCTGTTTCAAGCCGGGAGCCGAAGGTCCAAGAAACCTCAAGCCGACATTTGACGAGGTTCAGCGTGACTTGCGCATCGGAGCTCTGCTTGAAGTTTCTTGTGCTGCGCACCCAGCTTGAAGCAAGCTGTGCCACCCTGCGTAAGCTTCGGCAAGATGGCTGCGAGTTCCGGTTCAGCGCCGGAATGGCGCCTTCGATCCGGACAAGAATTTAACGCAGAGACGCCAAGGCGCAGGGACGCAAAGGTAAGAACGAAAGCCAGCAATTCCTCTGCGTTAAATTCCTCTTCAATAACGAGACGTTGCTCGGGTGCCGTCACGAGACATTCGGTTTTGGTCATTCGTCATCCTCGTCCACATGCTATTTGGGCACGCGTTCCTTCTCCGCCCGGCGGAGTGGCCGGGAGGGGGGCACCGTTTCACCCGGGCGGGAATGCAGCGGCCCGTGGGGCAGGTTTTGTCCCAACGGGACATCGCATACCAGCCCAGAGCAAGGCTCTGGGTGAGCAAAGAGCGTGATTCCCGCGTTCTGAAGGAACGCT
>CAIWEX010000937.1 GCA_903911795.1 uncultured Schlesneria sp. | reverse complement strand
TGCTTCAAGCTGGGTGCGCAGCACAAGAAACCTCAAGCCGAGCGCTGATGCACGAATCGCGCCTTTGTTCGGCGCGTGTCTCCCGCCCCCCCGCCGAAACAGACGACCGAAGGTCTCCTCTTCTCGTCTTTTTTCTTTACGACCTGATTCGAATTGTCGCACATGCGAAGAACATCTGGCGCCCAATTGCTGACGGCTATCTTCACGCAGGAGCGTGAAGGCAAGTTTCGGAAAGACCCCTGGTCGGCGCGGGTCTCACGTCCGCTGAAATGACCGAAGGGCTCCTTTTCAATTTCATGAAAACCATTGGCAGAACGATGTGTGGCAGAACGATCAAGAACCAGGACACCGATTTCTTCCATCATTCTGCCCTCCATCGTTCAGCCCACTGAAATTGATTTGGATGTGACCGGCACACCAGTGGACGCAGCGGGATTTCAGGCAAAGGTGTATGGATCGAGACGATCGATTGGGAGGCTCACGCCGCAGATATCGATTGGTAGCATCAGAAATCCCGGCGAATTCCCATCGGCCCGGCGTTGATCACTGTCGTCGAACCAATCATTGCTTGCTGGCCTGCGCTTCCATGAATGTGACCGCAGACGACCAGAGCCGGGTGAACTTGTTCAATTGCTGCCAGTACGGCGCGGCTTCCCAAGTGCTTCTTGTTTGATGCAACATCCACAAAACCGCGCGGCGGAGAGTGTGACACAAGAATTCCACCGCTGGGGCAATCTGCCAGAAGCTCAGCCGCTTGCTCTTCGGAAAAATCGAAGCTCCAGTCGCCGAACGGAGTGACCGGAACACCACCTCCGATACCAAAAAACGAAACGCCGTTGATGGTGACTCCGCTCCCATGCAGAACATGGGCACTCTTCCATCCCGAACAACCTGCAACAAGTTCGTCATAAGACTCGTTGTTACCGGGTACCAGAACGGCAGGACAGGTGATTGCCTGCAAAACATCCAGGCAGACATTCAATCGTCGTCGGCTGTTCCCGAAATCGCCGGCGCCGATCACAACATCAACGTCCCGTGCCGCTTCAACCAGTTTTTCGGCAGAAGAAGCATCACAGTGGAGATCGCTGAACAGGAGCAGTTTCATCAGGTGCCTTTAGAGAGACCGGCGGGACTGCGATTGCGTGCCCCGTGAGATTTTCTCACGACTCAGCACGCAGTGGTCTTGGACGTCCCTGACGTTCTTCGGCCTTCGCACCGGATGATCTTAGCGAAACAACGTTCCCGCCACAGCATCTCGTTCGATTTGCAGGACTTTGTTCAGGCGTCGCAGGTGGCGTTCTTCGCGTGTGAACTGGGCATTGATGTACGCTCGCACGAGTTCTACCGCGACTTCTTCACCAATGATGCGTGCTCCCAGGCACAGGACATTCATGTCGTCGTGCTCGACACCCTGATGGGCGGAATAAATGTCATGACAGACACCGGCGCGAATTCCTGGAATCTTGTTGGCAGCGACACTGATGCCGACTCCGCTGCCGCACAGCAGAATGCCGCGATCAGCCTCACCCGCCACGATCACTTGACCGACCCGCAATGCGTAGTCGGGATAGTCGACCGAGCAGTCCGAATCCGTACCGCAATTGACGACCGTATGGCCGGCAGCCTGAATGACAGACACGATCCGCTGCTTCAACGGGAAACCGCCGTGATCACACCCCAGAGCGATACGCATGTTGTTACTCAGTCCCGTTTCTCAGTGCCTGATCTTTATCTTTGCGAAACTATGAATCTCCCAGATCACACGATTCTGAAAGCCAGCATTTCTGATCATGCCAGCATCGGCAGACGCTATGGTCCGCCACTTCAGATTCCTGTGCTTCGATTCTTTTATCTTGCGATCATCGCGATTTGCTCTCGCCGACCAGCGACCAACGGGAGCGGCAGTGACAATTCCCGAGCGGTAGCTCGAACCGGGTCAAGGGCTCCGCCCTTGTTAGGGGAGGTCGGATTTTCCCATCAGGTATCGATCGCATTCGCGGGCAGCTCCACGGCCTTCGTTGATCGCCCAGACGATCAGGCTTTGACCACGTCGGCAGTCGCCTGCGGCGAAGACGCCTGGGACATTCGTGTTGAACTGTCCGTGAGCGGCTTCGTAATTGGAACGTGGGTCCAGCTTCACGCCCAATTGATCAGCCACGGGCGACTCAGGGCCGAGGAAGCCGAGTGCCAGGAAGGCCAGATCCGCGGGGATTTCTCGTTCGGTTCCGGGAATCACCTTGAATGGTGGTGCGGATTCTGCCTTGGCGATCCGCAAGGCTCGCAGTTCACCCTTGTCGTTACCGAGGAATTCCACCGTTGTCGTGCTGAACAGACGCGGATCTTCACCGAAGACCGCAGCCACTTCCGCGTGACCGTAGTCGACTCGGAAAATTCGTGGCCACTGTGGCCAGGGGTTGTTGCCAGCTCGTTCATCGGGGGGTTGAGGGACGATTTCCAGGTTGACTACGCTCTTGCATCCGTGGCGCATCGATGTCCCGATGCAGTCGTTTCCTGTGTCACCACCACCGATCACGACGACATGCTTGTCCTTCGCGTTGATGAATTTGCCATCGGACAACTGCGAATCCAGCAGGCTCTTGGTATTCCCGTGCAGGAATTCCATCGCCATGTGGACACCCTTCAGTTGCCGACCTGGAATGGGCAGATCACGCGGCTTGGTGGCACCGGTTGCCAGCACGATGGCATCGAACTGTTCGCGCAGGTCCATCGAACTGATGTCGCGACCGATCTCGGTACTCGTTCGGAACTGCACACCTTCGGCAGCGAGCAAGTCGACGCGACGCTGGACCAGATGTTTTTCCAGCTTCATGTTCGGGATGCCGTACATCAGCAAGCCGCCGATACGGTCCGCTCGTTCGAACACAGTGACTTCGTGACCGACGCTGTTCAACTGAGCTGCCGCAGCCAGCCCGGCCGGACCACTTCCAACAATGGCGACTCTCTTGCCAGTTCGCTTGGCAGGGGGATTCGGCTGGACCCAGCCTTTATCGAATCCATGGTCGATGATCGAACATTCGATGTTCTTGATCGTGACAGGGGGATTGGTAATCCCGAGGACGCACGATCCTTCACAGGGGGCCGGACAGACTCGCCCGGTGAATTCCGGGAAGTTGTTCGTCTTGTGCAGTCGATCCAAGGCTTCCCGCCAGTTGCCTCGATAGACCAGATCGTTCCATTCAGGGATCAGGTTATTGACCGGACAACCCGCAGCCATCCCGGCCATCAGCGACCCGGTGTGACAAAACGGCACACCGCAGTCCATGCACCGTGCTCCCTGCGTCTTCAACTGCCCTTCGGGCATGTGCTCATGAAACTCGTTCCAATCCAGGATGCGCAACTTCGCATCCCGATCGTTCGGAACCTGACGCTGAAACTCTTTAAAACCAGTCGGCTTGCCCATGTCGTTACCAGGTAGAATGAACCACGAATTACCAGAATTTCAATACACCGCGATGCACATCAAGGTCGTTTTCTCAGCTCTTCGCCGCCTGCAACTTCTGTTCGGCCAAGGCTCGCTTGTAGTCGATTGGCATGACCTTCACGAAGCGTGGCAGTTCGTCGTCCCATCCCTGCAGGATTGCCGATGCGACCGTCGAACCGGTGTGCTTGTGATGCTTTGCCAGCAGGTCCTTCAGAATGGAAATGTCTTCCGGAGCGACGACCTTTTCGAGTTCGACCATTTCCAGATTGCAGTTGCCCAGCAGAGCGTCGTGCTTGTCGTACACGAAGGCACAACCTCCGGACATCCCTGCAGCGAAGTTGCGGCCGGTGGGCCCCAGGATGACGGCACAACCGCCGGTCATGTATTCCAGACCGTGATCGCCCACCCCTTCAACCACGCAGGAAGCCCCTGAGTTTCGCACGCAGAATCGCTCAGCCGCTCGACCGCGGAAGAAGGCTTCCCCTTCGGTCGCACCGTACAGTGCCACGTTACCGATCAGGATGTTTTCTTCCGGCTTGAAGGTCGAAGCAGCCGGTGGATAGACCACGATGCGGCCACCCGACAACCCCTTACCGACGTAATCGTTGGCGTCCCCTTCAACTTCCAAGGTCACACCGTGAGCCAGCCAAGCCCCCAGACTTTGTCCCGCGGAGCCCTTGCAACGAACGTGAATCGTGTCGTCGGGCAAGCCCTTTTCACCCCACTTCTTGGAGACTTCATGGCTGAGGATCGTCCCCAATGCACGGTCAATGTTCTGAACTTCAATGTTCAGGCGAACTCCCTTGCCCGTCTCCAAGGCATCCTTCGCTTCGCGAATCAATTCGTTGTCGAGCTGATACTCGATGCCATGCTGTTGTGTGATCGTGCAGTAAGTCTGGACGTTCGCATGTGGCTTGACCGCAGGAGTCAGGATGCGTGACAGATCCAGGTGCTTCAGCTTCCAGTGCGAAACTGTCTTGTCGTATTCGAGAACATCGCAACGACCGACCATTTCATTGATCGTGCGGAACCCGAGCGACGCCATGATCTCGCGTGCTTCTTCAGCCACCATGAACAGGTAGTTGATGACGTGTTCAGGCTGCCCGCTGAACATCTTTCGCAATTGCGGATCTTGCGTGGCGATCCCTACGGGACAGGTATTCAGATGACACTTGCGCATCATGATACAGCCGAGCACGATCAGCGGCGCGGTGGCAAACCCGAACTCTTCGGCACCGAGCAAACAGGCAATCACCACATCGCGACCGGTCTTCAACTGACCGTCTGTTTCCAGGCGAACACGGCTGCGCAGGTCGTTCAGAACCAGTGTCTGATGAGTTTCGGCGATCCCGAGTTCCCAAGGCATCCCGGCGTGCTTGATACTCGTCAGCGGCGAAGCACCTGTCCCCCCCGAATCACCCGAGATCAGGATCTTGTCGGCGTGCCCCTTGGCCACACCGGCAGCGACCGTTCCCACCCCGACTTCCGACACCAACTTCACGCTGACGCGTGCCGATGGGTTCGAATTCTTCAGATCGAAAATCAACTGAGCGAGGTCTTCGATCGAATAGATGTCGTGATGTGGTGGCGGACTGATCAGACCGACACCTGGCGTCGAATGCCGTGTCGCGGCGATGATCTTGTCGACCTTGTGACCGGGGAGTTCACCCCCTTCACCCGGCTTGGCACCCTGCGAGACCTTGATCTGAAGTTCATCGGCATTCGTCAGGTACCAACTGGTGACACCAAACCGTCCCGATGCGACCTGCTTGATGGCCGAACGCTTCGAATCACCGTTCGGAAGTGGCTGGAACCGCTTGTAGTCTTCGCCCCCTTCGCCCGTGTTGCTCTTGCCACCAATGCGGTTCATGGCGATGGCGAGTGATTCATGGGCTTCGGCCGAGATCGAGCCGTAGCTCATGGCCCCCGTACAGAATCGCTTGACGATCGCGGCAGCGGTTTCCACTTCTTCCAGCGGTACCGGAGCCTGGCCCTCCTTAAACTTCAGCATCCCACGCAGATGGCATTCACGCGTTGTCTGCTCATTCACCATCTTGGAGAATTCGCGGTACGCCTGCTTGTCCCCCTGCCGGGCGGCTCGCTGGATATTCGCAATGTTGTGCGGATTCCACGCATGCTTTTCGCCAGAAGATCGCCATGAAAAGAGACCAAAGTTAGGGAGTACGGGAAGCTTGTTCGATTCACGAGTCGGGTAACCGAGTTCGTGCCGACGCAAAGCCTCTTCGCCGAGGATATCGAAACCAACCCCGCTGATGCGGCTGGCGGTACCCCGGAAGCACTTCTTGATCACTTCGTCACTGAGGCCGACCGCTTCGAAGATCTGAGCACCCTTGTAGCTTTGCAGGGTGGAAATCCCCATCTTGGCCATGACCTTCAGAATCCCCTGCTTGGTCGCCTTGCGATACGCCGCAGTGATCTGATCATGAGTCCATTCGCCTGCCAGTTCGCCATCATCCTGCAGTTGCCAGAGTGCTTCGAAGGCCATATACGGATTGACCGCATCGGCACCAAAGCCAGCCAGCAGACAGAAGTGATGAACTTCGCGAGCTTCGCCCGTTTCAACAACGATCCCGATCCGCGTCCGTTCTTCATTGCGAACCAGATGGTGATGAACCGCTCCCGATGCCAGCAATGCACTGACTGGCAATCGATTGGCTCCTGCCAGTCGGTCTGACAGCACGACCAGGCTGTAACCTTCTTCGATCGCCTGGCTCGCTTCACCG
>CAIWEX010000936.1 GCA_903911795.1 uncultured Schlesneria sp. | reverse complement strand
TCGGGTGTCAGATTTTCAATTGGCAGGCCGTGCAATCGTGCTGACAGCCGAGCCCCTGCAATTGTTTCTCCTTCTGCCGGACCAGACAAAACGAGGCCCACCTGATGAAACAGCTTTTCGTCGGCCGCTTGTTCCAACTGTTCCCAATGAGTGTACGTTCTCAGGAGTAGCGGAACGTAATCGGGATGCTCGAAGTAGGCCTGACGAATGATGCGGGTTTCGCCGTGTGAACTTCCCCGATCATGCACGAGCGGAAATTGTTCCAGCCCCAGTACACGGGCACCGCGACTGGCAAGCTGGTGGCAGGTGGCCGAACCCATCGCCCCCACGCCGAGAACAATCACATCATAAGCGGCATTCATCCCTCAGACACCTCATTCATCCAGACCTTTAGAGCGGACTGTACATCGGACAGGCATTCTGCCGCCCGTTCACGGGCAATGAGTGCGGTCGGCTGCTGTCGTGTGTTAATGAAATAATAGAACTTGATCTTGGGCTCAGTCCCGGACGGCCGAACGGCAACGGTCACGAGGCAGTCACGCGATCGACCGCTGAATATCAGCAGATCTCCCGAGGGTATCGGCATCTGCTCGACAACGCGATTGGACGGGAGTGAACGAACTTCGTGCTGCTGAAAATCTCGAACCGATTCCCAGACGCATCCTCCGACAACCGTCGGCGGACCTTTTCGGAAGGCGGCCATGATTTGTCGGATACGTGCCTGGCCAGCTGGGCCGGAACACGTCGTTGACAACGTCTGCTCCAGGAAATAGCCGTGGCGCGCATACAATTGATCGAGGCGATCGAGCAAGGTCTCTCTGCGCTGCTTCAACTCGGCCGCCAGTTCCAGAACGTACAGCGCCCCAATCGCGGCGTCTTTGTCGCGACTGTAATCACCTGCCATGAAACCGATTGACTCTTCGGCGGCGAACACGAATCGATCGGACCTTCGCCCCTCAATCTCTGCCGCGATATGCTTGAATCCCACCAGAACTTCACGCACAGCCTGGATTCCGTAGGCTTTGGCGATATCGGCGATGAGTGGGGTCGTGACGAGGGTCTCGACGACAAAATGATCCTGCGATAACGTCCCGGCCGCAGTTCGCTGACTCAAGACATAATCTGTCAGCAGGGCCCCCAGTTGATTCCCCGTCAGGCAGACAAACTCCCCCGCAGCATTGCGGACTGCGACAGCCATTCGGTCGGCGTCAGGATCTGAGGCCAGGACCAGATCGACATTCATCCGTTTCGCTTCGGCAATCGCGGGCCCAAACACTTCGAAGCGTTCGGGATTCGGCAATTGATCAGGGACGTTGGGAAAACTTCCATCCTGAGATCGTTGCGGCTCGAAAATAGAAACCCCGTGAAACCCGGCTCGCTGGACCACTCGGAAAACCGACGTTTCACCCACGCCATGCAATGGTGTGTAGAGTGCCGTGACATTCCGTAACGGAGACAGACTGAGCTGGCAGACCGCGTTGACAAACACCTGATCGACGGCATCACCGATGAGCGAAATCCGGCCGCTGGCAACCGCTTCGTCGAAATCAAGCGTCGGTATCTCGGTGGCCGCGTCAACACAGGCAATAATTCCTGCATCGTGCGGTGGCAGGACTTGCCCTCCGTTGGACCAGTAGGCTTTGAAACCGTTATCGCTCGGTGGATTGTGCGAGGCAGAAATCATCACGCCCGTGTCACATCGCAGATAGCGCACAGCAAACGACAATTCGGGAGTCGCCCGCGGTTGCGGGAAAAAGTCGACGTGAAATCCATGAGCCGCCAGAACGCATGCGGTGCACTGAGCGAACTCCAGCGAGCGATGTCGCGAATCGAATGCCACGACGGCACGCGGTTCGGTGATTCCTCCGCCCGGTACCTGGCTGCGGTTATTCAGAACGTACACGGCCAGACCATGTGCAGACTCAGCGATCGTGCGGGCATTGATCGTGGCAGAACCGAATTCACTCATCGGCCCGCGACGACCACCGGTACCAAACGGAATTCGTTCCCAGAAGAGTCGATTCAGTTCGTCAAAATTGGATGTTTCGATCAGGGAGAGCAGTTGTGACCGATAAGGTGCGTACTGTGGTTCGTTCAGCCACCGCAAGACATTTTCACCCGTGGCGGTGGTCAACTGACCGCGCGACACCGCTGCAGTGACCGCTTCGATATCATTTGTGAGTGATGTACCGTTATGATTTGACACGATAGATGGCCAACCCCCATGATTCCGACTCATGCTGAACAATCCAAGACACGTTGATCGTAGCACGATTGGCATCATGTCATCGAGTGTCAGGCAACACCAGCCTGCGTAAAAGCGCAGGGACCAGAAAAGGATTTTATTTCGATGCTGCACACAGTAATTATGGCCGGTGGAAGTGGGACGCGATTCTGGCCTGAAAGTCGCCGGCAATTACCCAAGCAGTTCCTGAAATTCTCGGGTGAACAAACATTGATTCAGGAAGCCGCAGGACGCTGTGCGCCTGCAATTTCGCCGGAGCGGACCTGGATCGTCACTAATGCGGCGCACGCGGCAGAAACAGCACTCCAGCTTCCCCATGTCCCTGCTCAACAGATTCTGCTGGAGCCGTGTGGACGCAACACCGCCCCGTGTATCGGACTGGCAGCGATCCAATTGCTGGCGATTGATCCCGAGGCCACGATGCTGGTGATGCCTGCGGACCACATTATTCAACCCGTATCCATGTTTCAGCAGGCGATCAAACAGGCTGTGGAACTGGTTCAGCGGGCACCACAGTCCCTCGTGCTGTTTGGAGTCGAGCCGACGTATCCCGCCACGGGCTTCGGGTACATTCGCCGAGGGGACAAGCTGGATAACACGGACTGGCCGATGTTTCACGTCCTGAGCTTCCAGGAAAAGCCGAACCAGTTGACGGCAGCCCGTTATGCAGCGACGGGCGAGTACTACTGGAACTGCGGTATCTTTGTCTGGCGAGCCCAGACGATCCTTGACGCATTGAAAGAACATGCTCCCGAAATTCATCAGCGATTGATGACGTTGAGCGAAGTGATCGGAACCCCCAACTGGCCTGCAGCACTGGAGGCCGAATTTCCCGCAATGCCGTCGATTTCGATCGATTACGCCGTATTGGAGAAGGCGGCGCAGGTCTGCGTCCTTGAGGCCCCGTTTGACTGGGATGATGTTGGCAGCTGGCATGCTCTGGCCCGAATGAATTCGGTTGATGGTGACGGGAACACTCTGGATGGCCTTGTCTGTCCGGTCGATTCTTCAGGGTGCATTGTGCGAACGACAGGCGAACATTTGATCGCCACAATCGGCGTGAAGGACCTGATCATCGTTCATACTCCCACAGCAACACTGGTTGCAGACAAGCGGGACGAGGGATCGATCAAGCAATTGATTGCCGAACTGGAGCGACGCAACCTGACGCGGTATCTCTAGCCACGTGAGCGCCAGCAATCGGTTCAAACCGGACGCTAGCGAGTTCCGGCTGATGGTCGAATCCAAAACCGAGCCGTGGCACACAACAAATCACAAACGGTTCAACGATTTTTGATCGCCCGAGACTTTCCGACAGGAGACGGCCATGAGTACTGTGTCGAGCGAGCCGCCAGCGATCAATGAACGGCCGACAGGCGTCCGCCACATGGTCGTCGCCGTTGCGACGATGATGTCGCTGCTGCTGTATCTCGATCGATTTGCTGTCGGCATCGCCTCGGAGTACATCCGCGAAGACTTGCGGATGACTCAAACGCAGATGAGTTGGTTTCTGAGTGCGTTCTTCTGGTCTTACGCTTTGTGTCAGGTCCCTGCCGGCTGGTCTGCAGATCGGTTCGGGGCTCGTCGAATGCTGACGATTTACATCCTGGCTTGGTCGGTCTTCACAGGGTTGCTTGGTGTGGCCCATCTGGTTTTCCTGGTGCTGTATCTGCGGCTGTTTTGTGGGATTTCGCAGGCGGGGGCTTATCCGACGGCAGGGGGACTGATTCGCGTCTGGTTTCCTGTTTCTGGCCGAGGGATCGCCAGTTCGATCGTGGCACTGGGGGGCCGTGCGGGTGGAGTGTTGGCACCGCTCCTGACGGCCTGGCTGATCATTTTGTTTGGGAGTGGAGTCGACCCGGCTATTTTGACCGATCGGCAGATTGTCAATCAGAAGTCCTTTCTGGCCGCATTCCAGACCAAGGAAGGAGAACCTCGAACGAAGCTTGTGGAACGACTGGTCTATCGCTTTTCTCCGGAAGTTCAACAGCGACTCTGGCAGGAGTCTGCTGATGCTGATGACGAGTTGAAACAATTGAAGGCGAAGGAACTGGAGAACAAAACGAAAGGGGGCAGTTTTGATGTTCGTGACTGGATTCCCACCGTCCCTGTCCAGAAAAAGCCGGAACCCTGGTTTGAATCACTCCTGGCAGAACTCGCCAAAACCATTTCTGACCCCGGACTCCTGGATGAAATCGACTTGTCTGCACTGAAGCTGACGCCGGAGGCAGCAAAACTGGTTCAACTGCGTGACAGTGGGGAATCTCTGTCGGATTCTGAAAAAATCACGCTGAACCGACTGGCGATTGAAGCCTCGTTTCCCGGTTCCTTGATGAAAATGCGTGGCACAGGCTGGCGCACCACAATGGTCCTTTACGGAATCGCCGGACTGATTGTCGCTATCGTTTTTTATGTCGTAGCGCGAGACCTTCCTGCCCAGCATCCCCGATGTAATCCTGCGGAGCGAGTTCTGATTGAGGGCGAAGCGACGAGCGTATCAGCTCCCGTCGAAAATCCCCCGTTTCCACTCGTTCCCATGCTCACCAGCCTCAGTCTGTGGGGCAACAGCATGATGCAGGCCTTCACGAATATTGGTTGGGTATTCGTAGTCACCTGGCTGCCGAGATACCTCGATAAAGTTCACGGAGTCCCGCTCAGTGGTCAGGCGATCATGACCGCAATTCCCACGGCAGCGGGCATCCTTGGAATGTATCTGGGAGGCTGGTGGACCGATCGGGCGACGCAATTTGGCGGGCGGAAATGGGGACGTCGACTGCCGATTCTGGCCACGCGGTTTTCGGCAGGCCTGGGCTACGCGATCTGCCTGATGCTGGGACTCTGCTTTACACCCGGTGTGTCAAACTCGTGGCTTCCCTGGGGGTATGTCTGTGCCCTGTGCCTGATGGCCTTTTCCGTAGATATGGGAAACCCGGCAGTCTGGGCGTATGCTCAGGATGTCGGAGGAAAATACACGGGCTCAGTCCTGGGTTGGGCAAACATGTGGGGCAATCTCGGTGCCGCCGCGGCACCGTTGATCTACGACCGCGTGCTTGGGGAAACGCCGACGATCGGTCAGTGGAACGTCATGTTTGCGGTCTGCATGATTGCGTTTGTTCTGTCCGCAGCCTGTTCGCTCGTTATGGACTCCACAAAATCGCTGGGGCAGCAGGAAAGCTGAGATCCCGTCGTCGTGTCCTTGAACTTACGCACGAGTCTGATGCAAAAACAAAGTTCATTGTTGTTC
>CAIWEX010000935.1 GCA_903911795.1 uncultured Schlesneria sp. | reverse complement strand
GGTCAGGAGACCCGCGCCGATCAGCCTCTGGTTGATGGGTCGATTCCGAAAAACCGCCATGACATCGCGCTCATATCAGCGTTTATCAGTGTTCATTAGCGGTGCCAAGCCACTTCGTCCTACCCCATCCTCCCCCGGACGTGATCGACGATCTCCTTGACCGGAACGCGGATCTGTTCCAGCGTATCGCGATCACGAATTGTCACGGTATCTGACACGGCGGTTTCACTGTCGACCGTGACACAGAACGGCGTACCAATCTCGTCCATGCGGCGGTAACGGCGTCCGATCGCCGCCTGCTGATCGTACTGGACTGCAATCCCTGCCCGCTTGAAGGCACGATAGATTTCAGCCGCTTTTTCAGGCATTCCGTCCTTCTTGATCAACGGGAAGACGGCGACCTTGATCGGGGCCAGTCGAGGATGCAGTTTCAAGACGAGGCGTTCCTGCATCACACCCTTTTCGTCGGGTTGCTGATCTTCGTGATACGCTTCGCAGAGGAACGCCAGTGTGGCTCGGTCACAGCCCGCTGCCGGTTCAATCACGTGTGGCACGTACCGTTCGCGAGCCTGATCATCGAAGTAGCTCAGATCTTTTCCGCTGCCAGGGTGCCGGGGCTTGCCGTCTGCACCCAGTTCCACAACCAGTTCGCCATCCTTCTTGCAGAGCTTTCCTTCGGAATGCGATCGCAGGTCGAAGTCGCCGCGATGGGCAACCCCTTCCAGTTCTCCATAGGATCCAGCCTCCAGGAACGGGAAGGCATATTCCAGATCCGCTGTGCCGACGGAATAGTGAGCCAGTTCTTCCTTCGCATGTTCACGCAGGATCAGATTGGACTTTGAGATCCCGTGGGTGATATACCAGTTGTAACGTCGATCACGCCAATACTGGTACCAGGCGAGCGATTGTGACGGATGGCAGAAGAACTCCATTTCCATCTGTTCAAACTCGCGCGAACGGAATGTGAAGTTTCGCGGAGTGATTTCGTTACGGAAGCTCTTACCGATCTGGGCCACACCGAACGGAATCTTCACACGGCTGGAATCACAGATGTTCTTGAAGTTCACGAACATCCCTTGCGCCGTTTCAGGACGCAGAAATGCGGCATCTTCTTCGGTACCCAGGGCACCCAATGTTGTTTTGAACATCAGGTTGAATTCACGGGGCGCGGTGAGTTGGCACTTGTCGTGCTCACCCGGTGCTTTGGAGGGTTTCAGCGGACACTGGCTGGTCGGAACATGGTCCTGACGGAAGCGAGCTTTACATTCACGGCAGTCAACCATCATGTCACAGAACAGGTCGTAGTGCCCCGAGACCTTCCAGACCTGGGGATGCATGATGATCGAAGTTTCGACCCCGACCATATCGAAGCTGGTGGGTGCCCCCGGTGGAGTTGAGATTTCATCATGCTCGGTGATCATGTCGGACCACCACGCCTGACGGACGTTTCGCTTCAGCTCAACACCCAGCGGTCCGTAATCCCAGAAACCATTCTGCCCGCCGTAGATTTCGGACGACTGGAAAATGAATCCTCGCCGCTTGGCGAGTGCCACGATCTTGTCCATACGGTTTTCAACGGCCATGCCAAAATGCCTTTCTCAGGGAATCAACACTCTTCGGTTGTTCAGTGTCTCGGTATTTCAATCGATTTCGTGGCGACATTGTACTCAGGAACGATCTCAAACAAATCGTAAGTCCCCGCCAGATCAATCTGTTCGTCAAATCCAAGCCTCACGCAGTTCCGCCCCCCATATCCCGACCGCATCGCTCGACGGAATGATTCCGGCGTGACGGAGTGCTGCCGAAACAGGGCTAGGGCCAGTTGCAACTGGTCGTCATTCCATGGGTTGGACTCCTGCTCCGTCGCCAGCAGGCGATCAACGATCGCACCGGCACAGAGCGAGTCCTCGATTGTGATCGATCCTTTGGTTCCCGCACAGACCAGATGGACGGGTCGCGGATCATTTTGCAGTTGATTGACGATCCCCTGCAGATTGACGAACGAACCGATCATGACGCGATCCGCCCCCGCTGCACGCAGCAGAGCACGCGTTCCATTGGAAGTCGTGAATACGATCGTCTTTCCCGCCACGGCGGCCGGGGTATAGGCCAGCGGGTTGTTGTCGAAGTGGAATCCCTCGATCAGGACCCCTTCCCGCTCGCCCCCCAGTCGGACTTCGTCAGGATCAAGAGCGCTGGCGATCTGGCGGGCTTCTTCAACTTCGCCGCAGGGAAGAATTCGAGCTGCTCCATTGGCGAGGGCGTGAGTGATCGTTGTCGAAGCTCGCAGCACGTCGATAATGACGGCCACACCGCCTCGAACGTCCGCCGGCTCGAACAACGTCGGCAGCAAATGGACTTTAACCTCGCGTTTCATGCTGCGGATGATAGAGAAACCGGCCGCTGCGTGCCAGTAGACTCAGTTCGTTGAAGACATCACACGTTCCAGATGCCAACTGCCGATCGCCAGATCGGCCTTGAGTCGTTCGTATTCCGTTTGAGGCTGGTCGGTGCCTGGATCGGCTCCCCGCTTCACAGCTCGAATCAAGACATTCTTGGGGGTGTGCTCCATTTCGATAAATTCCAGGAGCTGCGTGCGATATCCGTGGGCATCGAGGAACCTCGCTCGTAACGCATCTGTCGCCATGGCGGCGAATCGCTCGCGGAAGATGCCGTAGCCTGTCACGCCCGGCAGGACCTTTTGATCGAGTGAATGGTTGAGCTCATGCTGGCAGCATGGAACCGCCAGGATCGCCTCGCATCCCCAGCGGATTGCTCCCGCCAGGGCATCGTCTGTTGCTGTATCACAGGCATGCAGTGAAACCGCCAGATGGATATGACCTGAAGGCTGGAAGGATTCAATACGGCCCACTTGAAATGACAAGCCGGTACAATCCAGGGCCTTGGCAATTCGTGTGCAGTCAGCAATCACATCTTCTTTCAAGTCCAGGCCGACAATGGATACGTCACGACGATGGATTCGCGACAGCAAATGGTGCAATGCGAAGGTCAGATAGCTCTTGCCGCAGCCAAAATCGACAACGTTCAGCGTTCCTTCGGCAGGCAGGTGAGGCAGCAGATCATTGACGAATTCCAGATAGCGATTGATTTGCCGGAACTTGTGATACATCGCCGCCTTGATCTGTCCAGCGGGGAGCATCACCCCGATTTCGATCAGGAACGGGCAGGGAACTCCCGCAGGAATCAGGTATTGCTTCTCGCGATTGTGATGCAGATCCGCTGCCGCTTTCAGCGAAGGTTTCGACTTTTTCATGCGGATCTGACCACTGCGGTGCCGCTTGAATTCGAGATCTTCCTTGGTCGTGAACAAATGGGCATC